>DYFO01000011.1 GCA_020725145.1 Symbiobacterium thermophilum | reverse complement strand
GAGGTCTCTTTCGCTACTTCCCCCTCCAACGCCTACCTAAATGTTACACGCTCCCAAGCGCCGCATGTGCCGCTGCCATGGACAAACACCGGTGGTGGGACTACAATGGTGTTCGGCAGGCATACGGCCTGCCCACAGGGGGTGTGAGACCTGCGGCGGGCGATCGTCCTCGGCACACTGGCAGTTGCCCTGGTGCTGGCCTTCGTCTCGAGTGTCCGGCCGACACCGCCCGAACCGCGCAACTTCGTTGCCAACGGCGACTTCGCTCTGGCCGGCTCCGATCCCGACGACCCCGTACCCGGCTGGCGCGTGGAGCTGGGTGACCCGCGCAGCCGTGCGCTGGTCCATGACGTGTTCAACACCCCTCCGGGAGACCTGGTGCTCGATCTGGCGGCTCGTCACGGTGACCGCGTGACGGTGCGCCAGCGAGTGGCGGTGCCCGGACCCGACCTCTACTTCACCGTCGCCCTGCGGGCCCGGTCCACGCGGGGCGATGCGCGCGTCGAGCTCCACCTTCTGGACGCAGCCGGGGACCTTCTGGGCACGGTCGGGTGGGTGGTCGTCGGAGATCTCCCTGCCTGCTCCGACCACGCCTTGTGGATTGACGAGCGCTTCTGGGCCAACTATCTGGGTCGAGAGATCATGCCGGTCGTGCATCTGGGGAAGCTGCTGGCCCAGCATTTGCCGTCGGTAGCGGCCGCCCGTCTGGCGGGGGTCGAGATCGTGCTTTCGGCCGCCGACGGCAATCACGTGCTGTACAACCACGTCTACCTGGGAACACGGCGGCCGGAAGTCCGGCCCGGTAGCACGGGCTGGGTCGGGCGTCAAATCCCGGTGGATCCGGCCCCCCCCGAAACCGTTGCCGACGAGTTCTCACCCCAGCCGTATCTGAGGATCGACCGCACGTGGGCCGAGCTCACGCTGGGGCAGACGTTCACGGTGCGCACCACGCTGACGGGTCCGTTGCCCGAGGTCACGCTTGCCGCCGTGGAGCCGTACGGCTTCGGTCTGGTGATCCGGTCCGGGGGCTCAAGAGCGGTCGTGGTGGGACCCCTCGGCCCGGGAGAGGAAGCCAGCGTAAGCTGGGAGGTCCGGGGGCAGCGGCCCCACGCGGTGAACCTCGACCGTCCGTGGACGGCCCGCTTCCGCGCCGGTCAGGCGGAGGTGGCGGTGGAAGTGCTGGTGTGGGATCCCGAGCCCGGAGTGCTCTACTACGTCCTGACCAACGACCTCGAGCCCATGGACGGGGCGGGCTACCCCGGCCCGGCCACCGGCAACCGTAACGGCTGGCTGGACCCCGAGGAGTTCCAGGTGCAGATGGTGGACAAGGTTCGGGAGCTCAACCGCATCGCCGAAGCCCACGGGGCGCGATGGAGCCATTACGTGGCCTGGCCGGCGGTACTGGCGGCGAAGTGGGCGGCGGAACGGTCCTCCACCGGTCGTTGGGAGGCGGTCATCGCCGAGATAGAGCAGTCGGTGCGCGAGGGAGCCTCGCGCGGGCACCAGTACAGCCCCCACCTACACATGGACTACGACCCCCGCCTGCCCGGCAACGTGCTCACCTACGATGCCGCCACCGACGGCTTTTGGGCCAACCACAACGAACACGGATGGGCGCACCAGACGCGTCCCGGGGGGGAACCAGGAGACGTCACGAGCAGGACAGGCAGCCTTCACTGGTACGTCGCCGCGCTTGAGTCGCTCACGCGCAGACAAGAACTGGCCGTGCGCACCGGTTCGTTCGATTTCGGCATCCTCCCCGGTGACGTGCGAGCCTCGGTGGCGGCCTTCCGGCGATCGGGCCTTTGGGGAGGGGCCGACGCCGAAGGCCGGATGGAGCCGCAGGAAGCGGTCGAGCGGGGCCTGAACGTCTACTTCAGCTCCCCCGGTGATATCACCCGCCGTGCCGAGGAGCTACAAGACCTGGGAGTGGTGCAGTTCCTACCCGGTCCCGCGGGAGCCACCGTCCCGGAGTGGGACAGCGTCGAAACGATGAACGCCAAGATCGCGGCGGCTTTCGAGGCGTTCGCTCCCGGCGGCCGGCCGCGACCCGGTGTACATGCGGTGTCGCTTTTCACCCACGCCATGTTCATGCTGGGCGACGGGGGTTGGCAGAGCACACGTGGGGGGGCCTTCGACCGCCTGGATCGCCATCTTGCGCATGTTCGCCAGACCTATGCCGGCCGCGGCCTGGTGTTCGCAACCTCCACCGAGCTGGTAGCGGCCTTCCTCGACTATCACACGCCGGTGTTGCTCGCCCGGCGCGGCCCCGAACACAGGCCCGCACCCGGTGTATACGAATATCCCATCGAACTGCTCGGCCGCGACATCCCCCTCGGGGATGGCTACGTGCACTGGGTGACGGTCGGCTATCCTCTTTACCTGAGAGAACAGGCGGTAAGGGTTGAAGTCTGGCGCGACGGTCGGCCCATCGCATCGCTCGGCGAACGTGAGCTCCCCTCTTTCACCGACGAGATATCCTTCGCGGTCGCCGGACCCGGAAGTTACCTTTTGCGGGTCTTGACCGAAAGCTGACCGAGGAGGAAATCCGCCATGGCCTGGGACTGGAAGAAGGTAGACGATCCGTACTGGCGACGTCCGCACGAGGAAGTCTACCGCGCCCTGCCCGAACTGCTCGCACGTCCCGGCCGCCGGGCGCTGGACGTCGGCGCCGGTCTGGGGAGGCATCTTGTCTATCTCGCGGAGAACGGTTTCGACGTATGGGGCTGCGACCTCAGCCTCGACGGCGTGGCAGAGTGTCGGCAGGCTCTGGCGCCGCGGGGTTTGGCCGAGCGCGTCCAGGTGGCCGACATGCGGGCCCTGCCTTATCCGGACGCAAGTTTCGACCTTGTGCTGGCGATCAACGTGCTGTATCACGGCACGCGAGCGGATCTGGTCAAGGCACTGGACGAGGTCCGCCGCGTGCTGGTACCCGGCGGACTCTTCCTCGGCACCTTCAACGACAGGCGCAACTCATCCTGGGGGAACGGCGAGCAGATCGAACCCCATACCTTCATCCGCGCCGATGGCCAGGAGGCGGGCATCGCACACCACTACGTGAGCCGGGCATCGCTCCTCCGGCTGCTCGCAGGCTTTAGGCCGTTGCGGTTGACCCTGAAGCTCGACGAGCGTCCGGCTTCGGGGGTCGGTCGCTCGGCCCACTGGTTGGTGCTGGCCGAGCGCCGCTGAAGGGAACTTGTGCTCCGGCCCGCCGTCCAAAGCGGTAGTCGGAAAGGAGGCAAGCCGGTGAGAAAAAGCCTGAAGTGGATGTGCGTTCTCGCCCTGATGGCCTTGCCTGCCGTGGGCTGCCGTCCACATGCGGAACTGCCGCAGAGCACCGGGGCGAACAACGGGTCGAGCGTGAAGTGCCCGACGATCCGCCTACCCGGTGAGTTCGAGGTTCCGACGGAGATCGGCGAGTGGGCCCAGGTTGTGAGCAGACTGGAAGGTGTCTACGTCCTCCGCCGGGGGCAGTCACGCTACGTGGTGATCGCCATGGGCGAGCGGCCCACCGGGGGCTATGCCGTGGTGTTGAACGCTGCCAGCGAGCAGCCCGACGCGTTGGTGCTGGAGGTGACCTACCGCGAGCCCGGCCCTCACGAGTTCGTCACCCAGGCCTTCACCTATCCCTATCTCTTGCTTCAGCTTGAAACCGAGCGCGAGCTGAGGGTCAACCTGCTTGGGCCCGACGGCTCGGCATCGGCGCTGCCGATCCACGAGCACGAGGAGGCAGACGCAAGCGCGCCCATACGCGTGCGTCTGCCCGTCCCCTTCCAGGGTGTACGGGCCGTGCTGCGTGTGGCAGGCCGCGCCCACACCGCAGGGCCGCTTTACGCCTGCGTCGAGGACGGCCACCTCGTCCTGCTGGAAGAAACGGAACTGGCCCTAACCCCTGCGGGCGACGGCTGGTACGAGTTCGATCAGGAGTTCGTGCTCCGTCCGGCCACCAGTCCGTACGGCTCGCTCGTGCTATGGTTCCAGGCCGACGAGCGCGTGCGCACCGTGGTGCCGCTCTGCCTGCCGGACTGGTCGTACGAGAACAAGTAGCGCCGGAGAGGGCTTTCCGCCGTGTCTTTGCGGGTGACGGGAGCCGGCCGCCTCCTCGCCGAGCGGCCGGCTCCCGTGCGTCATCCCCTGCTAGCCCTGCGCGGTCCGCTCCAGAGCCTTCTTCACCCGGCCGAGCGGCAGGATGGGCTCAACCTTGGCCGGGATCAGGCCATGCGGCATGAACAGCACGACCACCACGATGACCAGGCCCATCAGGGCATACTCGAGCCAGAGAGGATCGATGCCCCAGACGGTCAGAAAGCCGAATAGCTTGAAGCGGTAAACGGTGATGATCGACCGCATGGTGGTGAGCAAGAGCACCCCAAGGACCACCCCGGCGTTGCTGCCGATGCCACCCAGCATCATGTAGGCCCACGGCCAGAAGGTCCAGGTGAGCCTGGTAAAACCGATGGCGGTACAGGTCCCGGTGTAGATCACGTACATCCCGCCGGCCACCGCCGCCAGTGCCGACCCGATCATGAGGCTCTGCGTTCTGACCCTCACGATGTTCTTGCCCGACACACCCGCCGCCACGTCGCTGTCCCTGAGCATCCTGAGCGCCCGGCCGAACGGCGAGCGCGTCAGTCTCTCAACGTACAGGTAGATAAGCAGGGTCACGACCAGCATGGTGATGACCACCGCCTGGAAGCGGTAGCCCCACACGATGCGGAAGGGGTCGGGGACGAAGACCGCGGTGGTCCCGCCTACCAGCGGCTCCCAGTTGTGACCTGCCCACATGAAGAAATCGCCGAAGGCCAAAAGCGAGATCCCAAGGTAGGCCTCACGCAACCTGATGGCGGGACGCGAGGCCAGCCACCCGATCGCGGCGCCGCACAACGCCGCCAGCACCAGCGAGAAGAGGAAGAAAACGACGGCCAGGAACGCGTTGCCGGCGAGAACCTCGCTGAGCTGGGGAACCACCTTGTAGTTGACGGCATCCTCCGCGTAAGACAGCCCGTGCGGCAGACCCATGAACCAGGCCAACAGTCTCCCGGGGATCGCGCCTACGGCGAAGGCGCCGGCGATGACCGCGATCACCCGGCCGAACTGCGGAATGCCGGTGAAACCTACCTCCAGGTTTAGGCTGAGGGTCACGATGGTGAAGATCGCGAAGTCGATGAGGATGGTCAGGAGCAGCGAAACCCCCCGTGACACAAGCAGCCAGGTCAATACCAGCAGCAGCGCTACGGTGATCAGGACTTCGCGCCTCAGGAAGAACTCGCTCGCCCGCGAGGCGGCGCCGTTCCCGGTAGTCATGTCCCAACACCCCTCAACCTGCCGATCACCGCGCGGGGCACCGAGCGCCAGGCAACGCCCGCCAGGCCTCTCGGGAACACCAGCAGGGTCAGCGCCATGATCAGAAGGGGAATGGCCATGCGGTATCCGAGTACCCACGGCCCGACCCGCGTCGCGAGGTAGTAGACACCTCCGTACTCCGCCAGTCCCACCACGAAGCCGCCGAGGATCCCGCCGTACAGGCTGTAAAGGCCGCCCAGGATGGCCCCGGCGAACATGAAGGGGATGGACATCATCCCTATCACCGGTGTTCCCGTCATGGCCATGGCCATGAAAGCGCCGCCCAGCGAGGCCATCCCACCGCCGATGACCCATGATGCCAGGTACACCGCGTCGGCGTTGATGCCCGACGCGCCGGCCAGCACCGGGTTCTCGATGGTCGCCCGCATGGCCACGCCGAACTTGGTCTTGACCAGGAAGAAGTGGAGGGCGGTCAAGAAGGCGATGGCGATGAGCGGCAGGATGATGGAAGCAGCCGAGGTTCCCCCCAGCTGGAAATCGTAGACCGACATCGTGACGCGGCGGGCGAACAGCTTGTGCGTGTAGGTAAGATAGTCGCAGTACATCTGAATCCCCGACAGCAGGATCAGGTCGTAGCCGAGGGTCGACATCATCAGCGTTATCTCGGCAGCCTGCCGGCGCAGAAGCGGACGGTTCAGCCCGAAATAACATATCACTCCGAGCAGCGAGCCGAACAGGAAGACCAGAGGGAAGTAACGGTAGGGGCTACCCCCGTACAGCGCCGTCCCCGTGTACGCCACGTAAAACCCCCAGGTCGCCATGCTCGCATGCGCGAAGTTGAAGGTCCTGGTGGTGATGTAAAGCAGCGTTATGCCCCCGGCCGTCAGCGCCAGCGCGCTCGCGTAGATGAAACCACTTGCCAACCACGGTGGCATCATGCTATTCCCACTCCAGACGGCTGCACTGATAGGACCACTCGTCTTATGCCTCTTTCACGCCCAGGTAAAGACGGGCGAGCTCCGGGTCGTGTAGCAGATCGCGCGCTCCGCCGGCGAACCGGATCTCCCCGCTGACCAGAAGGTAGGCCGTGTCACCGATCTCCAAAGCCCGCTTGGCCATCTGCTCCACCAGTAAGATGGTCATGCCCAGCTCGTTCCGCAGCCTGGCCACCTCGGTGATCACCTTCTTGGCGACGATGGGCGCCAGGTCGGTACTCAGTTCATCGAGCAGCATGAGCTTTGGCTTCTTCATCAGTCCCATCGCGATCGCCAGCATCCGGCGTTCGCCACCGCTGAGCGTCCCCGCCTTGCGGTGCACGAACCGCCTCAGCACCGGGAACATGTCGAGCATCTGGGATGCCTTGGCCTGTGTCTCGTCCCTGGGGAGCATGTAGCCGGCCATCTGCAGGTTCTCCAAGACGCTGAGGTCGGCGAAGACGTTCTTCATCTGGGGAACGTAGGATATGCCGTGGCGGGCCACTTCGTGGGGTGGTAGACCGGTGATGGGGATCCCTTCGAAGAGCACCTCGCCCTGGAAAGCGGTAGCCGTCCCCATGATCGTGCTGAGCAGAGTGGTCTTGCCCGCCCCGTTCGGACCGACGACTACCGTTATCCCCCCGGAGGGAACCTCGACGTCAATGCCGAAGAGAACATGGAGTTTGCCGTATCCCGCGTGAAGGCCCCTGATGGTCAGCATGCTTCATCCCGCCCCACGTAGACCTCTATAACCTTTGGATCGTTCAGCACTTCGCCGGGAGGACCCTGCGAGATGATACGGCCCAGGTCCATGGCGTACACGTAATCGGCGAAGGGGGCCGCGATATCTATCCGGTGCTCCACCACCAGGAAGGTAAGACCCTGCGCTTTGAGCCCGGAGACGTACGAAAGGATCTCGTCGGCGGATGCCGGATCGACCCCTCCGATCGGTTCGTCCAGCACGATGAGCTTCGCTCCGGCGGACAGCCCTCGGGCCACCTCGAGCATCTTCAGCTGGGCGGCCCCCAGCGCGAAACTCGGCTGATCCCAGTGGCGCGCCAGGCCGACCCGGCGCAGGATGTCGAGGGCTTTGTCCACATTGTCCTGTTCATGGTCGAGCCAGCTCCGGTGTAACGGTGCCCTGAGGGGAGACTCGCCGGGGTTCCTCATCGCCCCCAGCACGTTGTCCAGTACCGTGAGCCCGAGGAATGGCAGCGGTATCTGAAAACTTCTCACCAGTCCCGCCTCGTACACCCGGTGCGATGCCCAACCGGTGATGTCGGCGCCGCCAAAGAGCACCTTTCCCCTGTCCGGCCTGAGAACCCCCGTGCACACGTTCAGCAAGGTGGTCTTGCCGCTTCCGTTGGGACCTATGAGCATCGTAAAGCTCTGTTCCTTGACGCCGATGCTCACATCGTTGACGGCGACCAGCCCGCCGAAGGACTTGGTCACCTTCTCGGTCTGGAAAATGTAGTCCACCTGCTCACCACCCTAAGATAGGGGGTCGGGACGGATCCCAACCCCCCATCTCCTTCAGGTCGCCGGGAATCAATACACCGGTATGTTCCAGTCGATGGTGTCGGTTCCGGCGCGCCAGACCCCGGCCTTGACCCATGCGATCTCCGGACCGATGAGCCAAAGGTCGTAGTCGGCGAACGCGCGGTCGCCGTTGGCGTTCAGCACCACGTGTCCGCTGGCACCGTGCAGCCGCGTCCACTGGTCGGCCACACGCGGCAGGATCTCCTTGACCTTCTCGGAGTCATAGCCGACCTCGTCGATGGCCAGCGCCAGTGACCAAACCATATCGTAGGTGTTAAAGGAGTAAACGTCCGTCTCCCGGCCGAGCACGCTGTAGACGTGTCCGCGCACGTAGTCAAAGCGCGGGTACTGAGACAGACCGGCCGCGGCCTGCGTGCTGATAAACTTGGTCGTCGCGGCGAAGCGGGATGCGACGGGGTGCTGTACCAGGGCTTCGGACAAAACGGTGCCGTCGCTGCCGAACCAGAGGATCTCCTTCAGCACGGGATACTGGTCGGCGGCCGCCAGGTAGGGTGCAATTTCCTCAAATGCGATGGCGATGACACCGATCTGCGACTTGGGCACACCCCGCGCCAGGAGCTCGTTGACGTAGTCGCGGAGCAACGCGGCCTCCTTCGGGAAATCCTCAAGTCCGGGATCGTACCGGATGACCTTCTCGAACGGCTGGCCACCCAGTGCCCGGAACCGCTCCTCGGTCGCCTTCTGCAGCCCGTCTCCCCAGGTATCTCCACGCCAGGTGAAGATGGCATGCCGCACACCCGCATACCAGGCCACCCTGGCGATGGCCGGCCCCTGGATGAAGTCGTCCGGGCAGAAGCGGAACAGCCAGTCATCGGGGATCGACAACGCGGGAGACGTCGATGACTGCGATATGAACAGGATCTTGTTGGCGTTGGCGAAGGTGAGGCACTCCTTGGCTTCACCGCTCGCCTGGGGACCCACGAAGAACTTGACCCCATTGCCAAACCAGGTCTTCATCTTCTCCAGTGCCGTGGGGCCGTGGGTGGCGGTGTCCTCCACCTTCAGTTCCAGCCGCCACGTCTTGCCCTGACGCTCCAGCCAGGAGTTGACATCCCTGGCCGCCAGGAGCGCCGTTTCCTTGCTGTTCTCGCCGAAGGTACTGAGCACACCGGTCAGCGGCAGGATCGCAACTATGGTGCGGGTCTCGTACTCCTTCGGTGCCGCGGGCCTGGTACCCCACGCGGCGTAACCGACGATCAGTCCCACCAGCACCCCCGCGATGACAAAGAGGACTAGCCGGTTCTTCAATCCGACAACCTCCTTTCGCTTGGTTGCAGCCTGTCGGCCTGCTTCACCGTATCGGCCGCCCAACCACTCGGACCCTTCCGCCAATCCCTCCCCGTCACGGCGTTTGAAACAAGATAATTGAGTATTTCACCGGACTTGCGTAAATTCCTGCTAACGACATGCCCGCTATTTGGGAGTTGCCGCCAATGCGACCGCTGCGGCGAAGTTGCCTGTGAGCGCGACAACCTCCGAGCGTCTCAGGCTCGTGCGAGGAAATCGTCCAGTTCCTGCAAGAACGCCTGGACCAGTCCCTGGAGGGGAAGGCGGCGGACCGGGCGGCCGTGGCGAAAGATCAGGGCAACTCCTCCCCCTCCGGCCAGGGCGATGTCGGCCTTGAGCGCCTCACCGGGACCGTTGACCACGCAGCCCATCACCGCCACCCGGAGGGGACGTTCCACGCCCGCGAGCCTTTCCTCCACCGCCCGCAGCACCGGCTCCAGCTCGAATTCGCACCGTCCGCAGGTCGGACAGGCGACCACCGTGGGGCCCGGGGGGCAAAGCCCCAGGCAGGCCAGGATCTGCTTGCCCACCCTGACCTCCGCCTCGGGCGGCGCGGAGAGCGACACGCGGACGGTGTCGCCGATCCCCTCCGCCAGCAAGGCGCCGATGCCTACCGCGGAGCGCACCGAGCCGGCGGCTTCCGAACCCGCCTCGGTCACCCCGAGGTGCAGGGGGTAATCGGTCAGCCGCGCTACCTCGCGGTAGGCCTCGAGCATGATGGGGACCTCGAAGGCCTTGACCGAGATCACGATGTCCCGGAAGCCCACGCTTTCCAGCACTTCCGCCTGCGACAGGGCACTTTCCACCAAGGCCGCGGCCGTCACCCCGCCGCGCCGCAGGCGCTTTTCCAGCGACCCGGCGTTGACGCCGATGCGGATGGGCACGCGGCGGTCACGGGCCGCCCTGGCCACCTCCCGGACCCGCTCGTGGCTGCCGATGTTGCCGGGGTTCAGCCGTAACTTGTCTACACCTGCCTCAAGCGCCCGCAGCGCCAGGCGGTGGTCGAAGTGGATGTCGGCGGCCAGCGGGAGATCGACCCGGCCTCGGATCGATGCCAGGGCGTCGGCCGCCTCCGTGTCCGGCACCGCGAGGCGCACAAGATCCGCTCCCCGCGCCTTGAGACGGAGCAATTGCTCGACGGTGGCCTCAACGTCCCGGGTGTCGGTCTTCGTCATGGTCTGCACCGATACCGGGTGTTCGCCACCGATGCCCAGCGAACCGGCGAATACCGCACGGCTGTGGCGCCGGCCCGTCATGCGCGCCTTACCCCCTAAGATGCGTCAAGCCGCAGGATGTCGCGATAGGTGACCACGACGATCAACAGGAGCAGCAGCGCGAATCCCACGAAGTGAATCAGGTTTTCCTTCTCCGGATCGACCGGGCGGCCGCGGACCCCCTCCAGGCCGAGGAAGACCAGTCGGCTACCGTCGAGGGCGGGAATGGGCAGGAGGTTGAAAAGCCCGATGTTGAGGCTGAGAAAACCGGCAAGTCGCATAAGGTTTTCAAGACCCGCCCGGGTGGCCTGCCCGATGAAGACTACCGCCCCGACCGGGCCCATCAGGTCCACCGGTTGACGTCCCGTCAGCATGCCCCCCAGCGCCTTGAGTACGACCACCGTGAGCTGCCAAGCATAGAGGAAGCCGCTGGCGATCGCCTGCGGCAACGGAAGGCGCTCGAGCACCGTAACCGGAGCAACGCCGATGAAGCCACGGCCGGGGAACTCCCGGCTTTCCTCGGGGACTAGCCGGATGACGAGGCGGTGATCTTGCCGTTCCACCTCCAGCACCGTCTCTTGACCGGGCCGTTCCTGCACCAGGCTCACCAGTTGTCGCCAATCGGTCACCGGGATGCCGTCCACCGCCACCACCCGGTCACCGGGCCGAAGCCCGGCCGCCTTCGCCGGATGCCCGGGCAGCACTTCACCCAGCACCGTCTGGTCCACTCTGGGCAGGCTAACGCCCACTACCCCGAAGACCAGCGTGAACAGGGCCACCGCCACCAGAAGGTTCATGAGCGGACCGGAGGCGATCACCGCGATACGGCTGCCCAAGGGACGCTGCGGGAAGCCGCGCGGGTCGTCGGCTTCTTCCGGTTCCATCCCCGCCATGCGCACGAAGCCTCCCAGCGGCACGATGCGCAGCGAGTACCGGGTTTCGCCCCGCCGTAACGAAAGGAGCGGGGGACCGAAGCCGACCGCGAACTCGTGCACGCGCACCCCAGCCTTGCGCGCGGCCAGAAAGTGTCCCAGCTCGTGAAAGAGGATAAGCAGGCCGAATACCAGAGCGGAGATAACGACGGTCATCGCCACGTTCCCCTTTCCACCAGACGCCGGGCGGTCTGCCGTGCCCACCGGTCGGCGCGCCGGACGGCCTCGAGCGATGAGGCGGACTCCGGCTCGTGTCGGCGCAGGGTCTCCTCCACCAAACCGGCGATGGCCGTGAAAGGGATCTGTTCCTTGAGAAAGGCCTCCACCGCCACCTCGTTGGCCGCGTTGAGAGCGGCCGGCGCCGTGTTCCCTATTCTAACCGCTTCGCAGGCCAGGCGCAAGCAAGGGAAGGACTCCAGGTCGGGTTCGAAGAACGTGAGGGGACCGCGCGCCACCGGGTCGTAGCGCGGCCAGGGGGATGGCAAGCGCTCGGGATAAGTCAACGCGTACTGGATGGGAATACGCATGTCGGGCACGCCGAGCTGCGCAAGCACCGAGCCGTCCACGAGCTCCACCATGGAGTGGACCACCGACTCGGGATGGATGACCACCCGGACCTGCTCGGGGCGAAGACGGAAGAGCCAGACGAGCTCGATAAGCTCAAGTCCCTTGTTCATCAGCGTGGCGGAATCCACGGTGATCTTCGATCCCATCCGCCAGGTGGGGTGGGCCAGCGCCTGTGCGGGGGTCACCCGGCGCAACGCCTCGCCGTGCAGGCCTCGAAACGGGCCTCCCGACGCCGTAAGGATCACGCGGGCCAAACCGCTCCGCGCGGCGGCATCCCGCAGGCACTGCAGGATCGCGCTGGGCTCGCTGTCGACAGGCACAAGCGGACCCTTCCCGGCGTCCAGGCTCCGGACCACCAGCTCGCCGCCGGCCACCAGGGATTCCTTGTTGGCCAGCGCCACCGTGGAGCCGGCCGCCAGGGCGGCCAGGGTGGCCTCGAGCCCGGCGAAGCCGACGATGGCGTTGAGCACGAGATCCGCCCCCAGACGTGCGGCCGCCAGCACGCCTTCGGGACCCGTCTTGACATCTACCCCCAGCGAGCAGAGTTCGGATGCCACCGGGGCCGCGGCGGACGGTTCGGCGAGCGCCACCATCAGGGGGCGGTGCTTCCTGGCCTGCTTCAGTAAAAGGTCGGCGTTGGACCCCGCGGTGAGGGCCAGCACTCGAAAGGGAAGACGCTCGCCCAGCGCGTCCACCACTTCCAGCGTCTGGCGCCCGATGGAGCCCGTGGAACCCAGAAGCGTCAGCGTACGCAAAGCCCCACCCCTCAGCGGGACGGGCCGTCGGGGAAGATCGGTACGAGCTCCGATCGCACCAGCGCCTTCAGGACGATGGCGACCAGTGGACCGATGACCACCCCGTTGACCCCGAAGAACTGGATCCCGAGGTACAGCGAGAGCATGGTGGCCAGCGGGTGTAGTCCGATGCGCTCGCCGACGATGCGGGGTTCCACTGCCGAACGCACCGTGACCATCGCCCCGTAGACCAAGGTCAGGTAAAGGGCGAACAGCACCCGGCCGCTGAGCGCGGCGTAGGCCACCCAGGGGATGAACAGCAGGGCGGGGCCGACAACCGGCAAGAGGTCGAGGACGCCGACCACCAGACCGATCACCACCGCATAGCTCACGCCGGCCAACCGGAGCGCGATCACCGTCAGCACCGCGGTGATCCCCACCAGCATGAGCTGGGCATTGACCAGTCCGAGCACCGAGCGGAGCACGTCGGTGTTGGCCCGTCGCGCACGGCCGCGCCAGGAATGGGGCAGCAGGTTGAGAAGGAAGCGGTTGATCTCGCGACGGTCGCGGGCCATGAAGTAGGTGGCAACCACCGACACCAGGAACACGGTGAGCAGACGGGGCACCCGTCGCAGGCCGTCGACCAGTCCGGCCACCAGACCGGCCAGTCCCTGATAGAGCGAGGCCACATAACCCTCCAGGGAGGTTCGCAGGGGGTCGGGGAGCGTCTGCACCGTCTCGCCGAACAGCCTCAGCAACTCGTCACTCCGGCGCAGGGCGGCGGCATAGTCGCGCGGGAGCTGCGAGTAAAGCTCCACCAGTTCGGTCACCAGTGCGGCGACGGCCAGGTACAAGACGTACAGGGCAAGTACCAGCACGACCGACAGCACCAAACCGGTGGCCGTTCCCCGAGAAACGCGAAACCGGCGCTCTACCTGCGAAATGGCGGGCTCGATGATCACCGCCAGCGCGGCGGCGATGGCGAAGGGCAACACGTAAGGAAGCAGGTACCGCGCCGCGAGGAACATGACCAGCAGCGCAAGTCCCAGGTACGCCCACGACCGCGCGAAGTCACGCACGCTGAGCTCACTCCCGACCTTACCCACCGAACAGCACCGCCAGGAAGTACACTGCCGGCGCCACCAGCAGCAGGCTGTCGAAGCGGTCAAGCACCCCGCCGTGGCCGGGGATGAGATCTCCGGAATCCTTCACTCCGGCATGCCGCTTGAGGGCCGACTCCAGGAGGTCTCCCAGCTGGGCGGCCACCCCGGTCGCAAGGCCGAGGCTCACCCATCCGACGGTCGACCACTGCAGCCAGCGGTTGGCCACCGCTGCCGCCGCCAGGCTGCCGCCCAGTCCTGCCAGAGCTCCTTCCCAGCTCTTCTGGGGGCTTACCTCCGGGCACAACCGGCGACGTCCCCAGGCAAGCCCCACGAAGTACCCCAGGGTGTCGAAGAGCCAGGTGCCCGCCAGCAAGTACCAGCCGAGCACCAACCCCTGTGGCAGCTGGCGGGCTTTCAGGATGAAGCTTATGAGCCAGGGGAGGTAAACCAGACCGAACAGGGTAAGGTACAGGTCGGGCACCCTGACGCCACGTGACCCCGTCAGCAGGGAGGCGAAGGTGACGACGAGGGCTAACAGGAAGACGACATCCTCGCGCGGAACACCCAGCCACGCCCCGAGCACCAGCAGGGTGCCCCCGAGGTAGCATACCCATGCCACCGGCCTGCCCTCCCAGGCCCGCGCCAGCGCCAGGTACTCGCGCATCCCCAGGCACGTCACCGCCACGAGGAGCAGGGCCAGCAATGGCCCGCCGGCGCCCACCGCCGCGATGAGCACGGGTCCGAAGACGAGGGCGCTTGACACACGGCGCCGCAGCACGTCTTGGCCTCCTCCGTTCAGTCTCCGGGCTCGAGCGCACCGAAGCGACGGCGTCTTTGCTGATAGTCCAGTACGGCCCGGAAGAAATGCTCGCGGTCAAAGTCCGGCCAGTACACCGGGGTGAACCAGAATTCGGTGTAGGCCAGCTGCCACAGCAGGAAGTTCGACACCCTGATCTCGCCACCGGTGCGGATCAACAGGTCGGGATCCGGCAGGCCCGCCGTATCGAGCAGACCGGCGAAGGTCTGCTCGTCCAGACTTGCCGGATCGAGCCTTCCCGCGGCCGCCTCGCGGACGGCGGTCACGGCGGCCCGCAGGATCTCCGCCCGGCCACCGTAGTTCAGGGCCAGGTTAAGGGTCGCGCGCCGGCCGGCGGCCGTCGCCTGCACCGCCCGCCTGACCTCGCGCCGCGCGGAGACGGGCAATCCTTCGAGATCGCCCAGCACCCGGAGGCGCACGTCATGCTCGGCCAACCTGGGCGTCTCCTCCCGCAGGTACTCCGCCAGCAACCGCATCAGGCCGCGGACCTCACGGCGCGGACGCTTCCAGTTCTCGGTGGAGAAGGCATACAGCGTCAGCACCTCGACCCCCAGCTCGCGGCAGGCCTCGACCAGCCGGCGGATGCTGCCGATGCCGACACGATGCCCCTCCAGCCGGTCGAGCCCTCTTTCCTGAGCCCAGCGGCCGTTGCCGTCCATGATCACCGCCACGTGCCGGGGAACTGCCGAGGGGTTGATGCGACTACGCAGGTCGTCGGCCGTCGGGTTCACCCACGCGTCATCTCCCCTCCCGCCGGAAGCCCTCGGCGGCCATCAACAGCTCCAGCGTGTGGCCGTCCCAGCGTTGCCTGATCACCCGCTCCTCGCCGATCGGCTGCCCGCTCCAGGGCGGTGCGGTGCGGGTGATGCGAAGCCGATCGGAAGGAAAACCGGCCCGGGCCAGGGCGGCCAGGGCCTCACGGCGGGTTCTGCCCAGCACGTCGGGTGGCCGAGCGCCGCTCAGACTTCCATGACCTCCTTCTCCTTGGCCTCCAGCAGGCGGTCCACCTCCGCCACGTAGCGGTCGGTAAGTTTCTGAACCTGCTCCTGGGCCCGGAAGCTTTCGTCCTCGGAGATCTCTCCCTCCCGCTCGAGGTCCTTCAGCATCTCGTTAGCTTCGCGGCGCAGGTTGCGGATGGCTACCCGCTCCTCCTCCGCCTTGCGACGGAGGGACTTGACCAGCTCCTGGCGCCGTTCCTGTGTGAGCTGGGGAATGACCAGGCGGATGAGATGGCCGTCGCTGGAAGGGGTAATGCCCAGATCCGACTTCAAGATGGCCCGCTCGATCGCCCCGAGCTGGCTGCGATCCCACGGCTGGATCACGATGAGCCTGGGCTCGGGAATGGTGATGGTGGCCATCTGGTTGATGGGTGTTGGGGTTCCGTAATAATCGACGGTGATCTTCTCCAGCAGGGCAGGCGTTGCGCGGCCCGCTCGGATGCCGGCGAACTCCCGCTTGACCAGCTCGACCGTCTTCTTCATCTTGGCCTCGGTTTCGGCCAGGATGTCGGCGATCATCTGCCGTCCCCCCCGCGCACGTAGGTTCCAACCCTCTCTCCCAGTACCACCCGCATGATATTTCCCGGACGCCCGATGTCGAACACGACCAACGGGATGTGGTTCTCCATGCAGAGCGAGGTGGCGGTGGAGTCCATGACCTGCAACCCCCGGTTGAGCAGGTCGAGATAGGCCAGTTCCTCATACTTGCGGGCGTTGGGGTTGCGGTTGGGGTCGGAGTCGTAGACCCCGTCGGCTCCCCGCTTGGCCATCAGGATCACTTCGGCTTCTATCTCCGCCGCGCGGAGGGCGGCGGCGGTATCGGTGGAGAAGTAGGGGTTGCCGGTACCTCCCGCGAAGATAACCACCCTGCCCTTCTCCAGATGCCTGATGGCCCGGCGCCGGATGTACGGCTCGGCCACCTCCTGCATCTGGACGGCACTTTGTACCCTCGTCTCCACCCCGTGCTTCTCCAGGCTGTCCATCAAGGCCATGGCGTTGATGACCGTGGCCAGCATGCCCATGTAATCGGCGGTGGCCCGATCCATGCCCTCGCGGGCGGCGTCCGCCCCCCGCCAGATGTTGCCTCCTCCCACCACCAGGGCAACCTCTACCCCGAGTTCCCGTATTTCCCGGACTTGCCGGGCGATGGACTGGACAACCTCCCGGGAGATGCCGTAGCCCTGGTCGCCCGCCAAAGCCTCGCCGCTGACCTTCAGCACCACGCGGCGGTACGCCGGTTGCCGCAAGCTATCATCTCCCCGTGACACGGCGGTCGCCGTCAGCTCTCACCGACTTCCAGCCGCACGAAACGGGATATCCGGACATTCTCGCCCAGCACCGCCACAAGGTCGGTGAGCAGGTCCTTGACCTTGCGATCGGGGTCCTTGATGAACGGCTGCTCCAGCAGGCAGACCTCGCCCAGGAACTTCTCCAGGCGGCCGGCCACGATGCTGTCCACCACCCGTTCGCTCTTGCCCTGGCCGAGGGCTTGCTGCCGGTACACCTCGCGCTCGGTGGCCAGCACCTCCTCGGGCACATCCTCGCGTGCCACGTAGCGGGGCCGGGCGGCCGCGACCTGCAGCGCCATGTCGTGGGCGAACTGGCGGAACCGCTCGTTACGGGCCACGAAATCGGTCTCACACAATACCTCCACCAGCACGCCGATGCGGCCGTTGAGGTGCACATACGCCTCCACCAGGCCCTCGCGGGCCTCGCGGAGGGCCTTGCGCTGGGCGGCGGCCGCCCCGCGCTGGCGAAGGAGCAACGCCGCCCGCTCGAGGTCGCCGCCGGCATCCTCGAGCGCCGCCTTACAGTCCATCATCCCCGCGCCCGTGCGGTCACGCAATTCCTTGACCTGTGCTGCGGTGATCAAGAGCCGACTTCCTCCTCCTCGATCTCGGCTTCTACGTCCGCTTCCACCATGTCGACCTCGGGAGCATAGCTCGTCTCGTCCTCTGCCTCGGGTCCCGCCGCCTCCTCCGCTTCATCTTGCGTGCGGTCCACGGCCAGCTGCCGGCCCTCGATGCAGGCATCTGCGAGGCGAGCGGTGATAAGCCGCACCGCGCGGATGGCGTCGTCGTTGCCGGGGATGGGGTAGTCGATCTCCTCGGGGTCACAGTTGGTGTCGACGATGGCCACCAGCGGGATCTCCAGCCTGCGGGCTTCGAGAACGGCGATGTGTTCCTTGCGCGGATCGATGACGTACACCGCTCCCGGAAGCTGCCTCATCTCCCTGATGCCCGAGAGGTACTTCTCGAGCCGGGCTTTCTCGCGCTGCAGGCGCGACACTTCCTTCTTGGGCAGCTTTTCAAAAGCCCCGTCGCTTGCCAGCCGCAGCAGGAAGTTGAGCCGGTCGATACGCTTGCGGATGGTGGCGAAGTTGGTGAGCATGCCGCCCAGCCACCGCTGGTTGACGTAGAACATGCCGCATCGAGTGGCTTCCTCGGCCACGGTTTCCTGGGCCTGCTTCTTGGTTCCCACCATCAGTAGGGTACCGCCCCCGGCCACGAGGTCGCGGACGAAATTGTAGGCCTCCTCCATCTTCCGCACGGTCTTCTGCAGGTCGATGATGTAGATGCCGTTGCGCTCGGTGAAGATGTAGGGGGCCATCTTGGGGTTCCAGCGCCGGGTCTGGTGCCCGAAATGGACACCGGCCTCCAGCAGCTGTTTCATCGAGACCACGGACAAATGCGTTCCCTCCCGGTTCGTCCTCCGCCGTCGTCGTCGGGAGCGGGCCGGCTGCCACCGGACCTCCTGCTTCCCTCGGGCGGCGTGCGTGATCGGTGCCCGTAGGACACCATGCTGAAGTATATCACAGGTGCTCTGCCAGCGGCAACCGACTGCCTTGCGGTCCGGGGCACGCCGCTACCGCAGCTTCTTCAGCTCCTCCAGCAGCCGGTCGTTGAGGACCTTGATGTAGGTGCCTTTCATGCCCAGCGAGCGCGACTCGATGACTCCGGCGCTCTCGAATTTCCTTAGCGCATTGACGATCACCGAGCGGGTGATCCCCACACGGTCGGCGATCTTGCTGGCTACCAAAAGACCCTCCTGGCCGCCCAGCTCCTCGAAGATATGCTGCACCGCCTCGAGCTCGGAGTAGGAAAGGGTGCCTAGTGCGACCTGTACGGCCGCCTTCTTGCGCGCCTCCTCCTCGGCCTTCTCCGCCCTAAGACGCAGCATTTCCATACCGACCACGGTAGCGGCCAACTCCGCCAGCACGAGGTCGTCGTCGGTGAACATCTGACCGAATCTGGCCACCAGCAACGTGCCCAGGCGGTCGCCTCCGGCGTGAATGGGCACGATGGTGGATACCTTGCCTTTCTCGATGCAGTCCATGTCGCGGCGGAAAATGCAGGTATGGTCCTCCTGCGTAACGTTGGGGTAGGTCTCGTCCCTGCGGAGCAGGCCCTCCGAGTATTCCGCGGGAAAACGCTCGTCCAGCAGGACGTCTTCCTTCAGGATGTCGCACTCGAAGCCCTCCGCCAGCGAATACCCCAGGATCCTGCCTCGAGTGTCCACGATGTACACGTTGGCCCCGATCAGGTCGCCCAGTCCCCGCGCGATCTGTCTGAACTCCTCCGGCTGCCCGGCCAATCTCTGCACCAGCCGTCCCATCGACCGCGTCTTCTCCAGCAGCCTGCCCACCACAAAGCAGCCTCCTTCGCCCACTTGCGGATCCGGACCCGGCACCGACCGATCACAGAATGTAGCGGCTAAGATCCCGATCCTTTATTATGTCAGCCAGCTTATGCTTGACGTATTCGCTGTCAATTATGACTCTTTCCTGCACCGCGTCCGGGGCGTCAAAGGAAACGTCCTCCAGAAGCTTCTCGAGCAGGGTGTGAAGCCTGCGCGCACCGATGTTCTCGGTCTGCTCGTTCACCACGGTGGCCATGCGGGCGATCTCGCGTACCCCGTCGGGCGTGAACTCGAGGTTGACCCCCTCGGTAGCCAGCAACGCTGTGTACTGCTTGACCAGGGCATTCTCCGGCTCGGTCAGGATGCGGCAAAAGTCCTCGGTGCCCAGCGGCTCCAGCTCCACCCGGATGGGCAGCCTGCCCTGCAGCTCGGGGATCAGGTCCGACGGTTTGGCGGAGTGAAATGCGCCCGCGGCGATGAAGAGGATGTGATCGGTGCGGACTGGTCCGTACTTGGTCATCACCGTGGAGCCCTCGACGATGGGCAGGATATCCCTTTGCACTCCTTCGCGCGACACGTCCGGTCCGACGGTCTGGTCCTTGCCCACTATCTTGTCGATCTCGTCCAAGAAGATGATGCCCTGCTGCTCGGCTCTTGACACCGCCTCGGCGGTCACTTGCTCGGTGTCCACCATCCTGGCGGCCTCTTCCTGGGCCAGCAACCGTCTGGCCTCACGCACGCTGACCCGAAGCTTCTTCTTGCGGCGGGGCAGCATGCCGCCCAGTATGTCCTGGAAGTTGATGCGCATCTCCTCAAGCCCGGCCCCCGACATCACGTCCACCACGGGGGGCGAGGTGTCCTCCACCTCGACCTCCACCACGTGGTCCTCGAGCTCCCCTGCCTCCAGGCGGCGACGGGTCTCCGCCCTGTCACGCTCGGCCCGGCGCAGGTTTTCCTCGTAGTCCACATGCTGATCGATCTTCTCGTCCAGACTGCGACGGGAAACCGTCCCCAACAGGAGCTCAAGCGGGTTTGGCGCGAAAGGTTCCTTCTTCGGGAGGGGGACGAACAGGTCCAGCAGGCGTCCCTGGGCCGCCTGTTCGGCCTCGGCGGCGACCTCCGCCATCCGCTCCTCCCTTACCATGCGGATGGCCGTCTCCACGAGGTCGCGCACCATGCCCTCGACGTCGCGTCCGACGTAGCCGACTTCGGTGAAACGCGTCGCCTCCACCTTCACGAACGGGGCGTTGACCAGCCTGGCCAGGCGTCGGGCGATCTCGGTCTTGCCCACGCCGGTCGGGCCGATCATCAGGATATTCTTGGGGACCACTTCCTCCTGCAACTGGGCAGGAAGCTGACGCCGGCGGTAACGGTTCCTGAGGGCGATGGCCACGCTGCGTTTGGCCCGGTGCTGGCCGACGATGTATTTGTCAAGTTCCCGCACGATCTGGCGGGGTGTCAGGTCCTCGAAGGCTTTGGGCATGAACTCTTCCCTTCCCCGCGGGGTCAGATCTCTTCCACCGTGATGCGTTCGTTGGTGTAGATGCAGATACCGGCGGTGATGCGCATCGCCTCCTCGGCGATCTCGCGGGCCGAAAGCGTCGAGTGTCGAAGCAAGGCCCTGGCCGCCGCCAGCGCGTACCCGGCGCCCGATCCGATGGCGGCCATCGGCTCGTCGGGTTCGATGACGTCCCCGCTCCCCGATACCAGCAACAACTTCTCAGCGTCCACGGCCAGCAGCATCGCTTCCAGGCGCCGAAGCGCCCGGTCCGTCCGCCACTCCCGCGCCAGTTCCACCGCGGCGCGTTGCAGGTTACCGTGGAACTGCTCGAGGCGCGCCTCGAAACGGTCGGAAAGGGTGAGCGCGTCGGCCACCGAGCCCGCGAAGCCCACCACGACGCGTCCCCCGTAGATGCGGCGGACCTTCCTGGCCTGCTGCTTCAAGATCATGCTGGAGCGTTCGAGGGTGACCTGGCCGTCCCCGGCCACTGCCGCCCGGCCATCACGCCGGACGGCGAGGATCGTCGTGCCGTGCATGGGCCTTTCCTCCCGGACCGCTAACATCCTATCACAAGCTAGGTGGGTAGACAAGGAGCGTGCACTAGAAAGTTCCGACTACTCAGGTATGCTTCGAGCTCCGCCAACGACCTCGCCGCCATCTGCTCGCGGCGCTTGCGTCGCGGGCGACCCGTCAGCGGCGGAAGCAGGCCGAAGTTTGCGTTCATCGGCTCGAAGCGCCGAGGATCGGCACCTGCCACGTAACGGCACAGGCTCCCCAGCATGGTCTCGGCGGGCAACACCAGCGGCTCTTGGCCCGCGGCCCGTCGGCGGGCGTTGATCCCTGCCACGAGACCGGTGGCCGCCGACTCCAGGTAACCCTCAACGCCGGTGAGTTGCCCTGCGAAGAAGAGTCCGGGACGGGTGCGGGCCTCCAGCGACGGGCGGAGAAGCGACGGCGAGTTCAGGTAGGTGTTGCGGTGCATGACCCCGTACCGCACGAACTCGGCGCGGCGCAGTGCCGGTATCATCCGGAAGACCCTTTCCTGCTCGCCGAAGCGCAGGTTCGTCTGAAACCCTACCAGCCCGTAGAGGGTTCCCGCGAAGTTGTCCTGCCGCAGCTGTACCACCGCATAGGGCTCGCGCCCGGTGGCCGGGTCGCGCAGGCCCACCGGGCGCATGGGCCCGAAACGAAGGGTGTCCCTGCCCCGGCGGGCAAGCTCCTCCACCGGCAGGCACCCCTCGAAAAACACCGGGCGCTCGAAAGGCTTCAAGGGGTGCTGCTCGGCCGTCGTCAAGGCCTGCCGGAAGGCCTCGTATTCCTCCCGGGTGAGGGGGCAGTTGAGGTAATCGCCGGCCCCGGCGTCGCCGTAGCGCGAACCCCGAAAGGTGTTCTCCAGGCTGATGGACTCCAGCGTGACGATGGGGGCCGCCGCGTCGTAGAAGTACAGGTGTTCCTCCCCGGCGAAGCGCGCAAGATCCCGGGCCAGGGCATCGGAGGTCAGCGGCCCGGTGGCCACGACAGCCACCCCTTCTTCCGGCAGCTCCCGCACCTCCTGCCGCACCAGTTCGATGCGGGGGTGCTGGAGGATGGCCCGCGTGACCAGAGCGGAGAAGGCCTGCCGGTCCACGGCCAGGGCCTTGCCCGCCGGCAGTCGTGTGCGCCGCGCGCAGGCTAGCACCAGCGAGCCCAGCCGCTCCATCTCCGCCTTGAGCAGGCCGGCGGGGGTGTTGAGGGACTCGGCTCGCAGCGAGTTCGAGCAGACCAGCTCTGCCAGGCCGTCGGTGTGATGGGCCGGGGTCCGGGTTTGCGGCCGCATTTCGTACAGGCGCACCGGTCCTTCCCGGGCCGCCTGCCAGGCAGCCTCCGCCCCGGCCAGACCGCCACCGATAACCGGGATGGGGACGGTCACGGCCCGGTCTCCGTGCGCGCATGCCGGCACGGCAGCGGCACGCGCCGGGGCTTCTTGGCCACCGGGCCCCGGGCCTCGTCAAGGGCCGGCAAGGGTGATGCCATGCGTCCTCCTCGCGGCAACGCACGATGCCCGAACTACTGCTCTTGCTCGGTCAGGTCGGGCAGCTCCTGGTAGTCGCAGTCTTCCCGGGGGCACACGTAGCGCAGGCCGCTCGAACGGCCGCGCGCCTCCACCAGGAAGGACCGACAACGGGGGCACTCACGGGCCACCGGCCGTTGCCAGGTAGTGAAATCGCACTCGGGATAGCGGGCGCAACCGTAAAAGCGCCTTCCTTTCCGGCTCCGTCGCGACACGATCTCCCCACCGCACTTCGGGCAGCTCACGCCCACCGGTTCCAGGTATGGCTTGGCAAACCGGCATTCGGGAAAGCCGGAGCATCCCAGGAACCTGCCGAAGCGGCCGTAGCGGATGACCAGTGGAAGCCCGCACTTGTCACACGGCAGGTCGGTGACCTCTTCGGGCACCTCCATGCCTCCGATTTCGGCTTCCGCCCGCTCCAGGGTGACCTGGAAGGGCCCGTAGAAGGTGGTCAGCAGCTGCTGCCAGTCCTGCCTGCCCTCCTCCACCGCGTCAAGGTGCCCCTCCATGTCGGCGGTGAACCCCGGGTCGACGATGTCGGGGAAGTACTTCTTCAGTAGCTCCACTACCCGGAACCCCAGTTCCGTGGGCTTGAGCGCCCGATCCTCCCGCTCCACGTAACCCCGCTGCAACACCGTCTCGATGATCGGCGCATAGGTGCTCGGCCGGCCGATGCCGTTCTCTTCCAGGGCCTTGACCAGCGAGGCTTCCGTGTATCGCGGGGGAGGCTGCGTGGTGTGCTTCTGATCGAGCAAGCGTTCGACCCGGAGCCGCTGTCCCGTCTCGACCCGGGCGAGCGCTTCGGCACCGGCCGCATCGGTCTCCTCGCGGCTCTCCGACCGGTACACCGCGGTGAACCCGGCGAAGGTCAGCACCGACCCCGTGGCGCGGAACCGGTGCCGGCCCGCTTCCAGTTCGACAACGGTGAGTTCGTGTTCCACCGCTGCCATCTGGCTGGCCACGAACCTCTCCCATATCAGCCGGTACAGGCGGAGCTGCTCGGGGTTCAGGAAACCCTCGAGGGCGTCCGGCTCGCGGCCCACATCGGTGGGACGGATGGCCTCGTGCGCGTCCTGCACGCCGGGTCGCGGCCGCTCCGCCGTCGGCTTTCCCAACCATTCCCGGCCGAACCTGGCCTCCAGGAAGGCCCGGGCCTGCTCGCGGGCCGAGGCCGCCACGCGGGTGGAGTCGGTCCGCATGTAGGTGATCAATCCCACCGCGCCCTCCTGCCCGATGTCCAGGCCTTCATAGAGCTGCTGTGCCACCCGCATCGTCTTGCGGACGGGGAAGCCAAAGCGCCGGGAGGCCTCCTGCTGCAGCGTACTGGTGGTGAAGGGCTGGGGAGGGTTGCGGCGGCGACGGCTTCGGCGCACCTCGCGGGCCACGAAGGTCTGCCCTCGGAGGTCCTCGAGCAGGCTTTCGACCTGGGAGCGCTCCCGCAGTACCGTCCGCTTGCCGTCGGTGCTCCAGTAACGCGCGGTCAGGCGGCCGGTGCCGTCGGGCAGCACCAGAACGGCTTCCAGCGTCCAGTAATCCTGGGGCTTGAAAGCAGCGATGGCCTCTTCGCGGTCGCAGATCATCCGCAAGGCCGCCGATTGCACCCGGCCGGCACTCAGGCCCCGCCTTACCTTGCGCCAGAGCAGGGGACTGAGCTTGTAACCCACCAGCCGGTCAAGGATGCGCCTGGCCTGCTGGGCTTCGACCAGTCGGTCGTCTATGGGCCGCGGCCGCTTCAGAGCCTGCTCCACGGCCTCCTGGGTCACCTCATGGAACTCGATGCGGATGGGCTTGTGCTCGTCCAACCCCAACGACTTGGCGAGGTGCCAGGAGATGGCCTCGCCCTCACGATCGGGATCGGTGGCCAGGTAGACGCCGTCGGCCTTGCGGGCCTGCTCGCGCAGTTTCTTGAGGATCTCTCCCTTGCCGCGGATGGTGACGTACTTGGGGACAAATCCGTTCCGCTCGTCCACGCCCAGCTGACTACGCGGCAGATCGCGGACATGCCCCATGGAAGCCTGCACGTTAACCTTTCCTCGTAGCAGCTTGTGAATGGTCCTCGCCTTGGCAGGCGACTCCACGATGATCAGCGGTCTTGGCACCTTGGCAACCGTCCTTCGTCGGCTGACCCGCGGGGCTTCCGGGCGCCCCCCGAGAGGCCTTGTCGCCAGTAAGCATACATCAAGCGCCGCCGGCGGTGCAACCCGCCGTCAGCGCCCGGCCGCCGGAAGCGCCACGTACCGCGTCCCCACGCGCCGCACCCGGCCGCCCGTTTCCAGCGCCAGCAGCGTGGCCAGCACGGTGGCCGGCGGCAACCCGGTGAGGGCGGCGAGCTCGTCCGGCAGCCGGGGCTCGTTCCCCATGGCATCCATGATCCTTCGCTCCTCCGGCCCGAGCCGGTCGGTGCGGGCGAGTGCCGGCACCGGGGCCACTCCGAGCACCTCCAGCACGTCGGCCGCCGACTCCACCAGTGCCGCGCCGTCCCGTAGCAGCGAGTGCGGCCCCCGGCTTGCCTCGCTGGTTACCGGGCCGGGCACCGCCATCACCTCACGGCCCTGTTCCGCCGCCAGGTCGGCGGTGATCAGGGCGCCGCTGCGGAGATCCCCTTCTACCACCACCACCGCCTGCGACAGGCCGCTGATGATCCGGTTACGGGCCGGGAAGTTGCCCGGCAGGGGTTCGGTCGCGGGCGGGAACTCACTCAGCAGGGTCCCGTGACGGGCTATCTCCCGTGCCAGCGCACGGGCCTCGGGCGGGTACAGGCGGTCGAGCCCGGAACCCAGTACCGCCAACGTCCGCCCGCCGGCCTCCAGCGCGCCACGGTGGGCGGCGCTGTCCACTCCACGGGCCAGGCCCGACACCACCCACACCCCGGCCCGGGCAAGGTCCCGACCGAGGGCTTCGGCGACCGCCAGGCCGTACGCGGTGGACCGCCGCGAGCCCACCACCGCCACCGTCGGCGCGTCGGCCAAAAGCGGCAGCCCGCGGCAATACAGAACGAACGGGGGGTCGGAGATGGCGGCGAGCCGGGGCGGATAGCCGGGGTCGCCGAGCAGCAGGAGCTGCATACCGCGGACTTCTTCCCAGCAGGTCGCAGGACAGATGCCTGCCCGGGCGGCCGCCAGTCGGTCGGCCAGTCCGGCCGGGAAGATCCGGGCATAGGCGGCTCGGCCGGCATGCCAGGCCCGCTCGGCGGAGCCGAAGCATTCGAGGAGCCGGGCGAAGCGCCGCGGGCCGATACCGCGCACATGGCTGAAGGCCACCCAGTAGGCGGCTTCTGGAAGCCGGGAAGGAGGCACGCCTTCATACTTCGGCGGCTTCCAGCATCTTCCCTCCCGCCCCACCCACGAACTGCAGCTCGTACAGCTCGGCGTACAGGCCGCCCCGCTTGAGGAGCTCACGGTGGGTTCCCTGGTCAACCACTCGTCCCTGGTCCAGCACGTATATGCGGTCTGCTCCCCGTATCGTGGACAGCCGGTGGGCGACCACGAAAGCCGTTCGCCCCTTCAGGAGGCGCTCGAGAGCTTCCTGGATGAGTAGCTCGGTGTAGGCGTCCACGTTGGCGGTAGCCTCGTCCAGGATCAGGATGGCGGGGTCGGCCAGGAGGGCCCGGGCGAAGGCGACCAGCTGGCGCTGGCCCACCGACAGCCGGCTGCCGCGTTCGTGGACCTCGGTGTCGTAGCCGTCGGGCAGCTTCTCGATGAACTGGTGGGCATTGACGGCGCGGGCGGCCTCCTCGACTTGGGCGTCGGTGGCGTCAAGGCGGCCGTAGCGGATGTTCTCGCGCACGGTACCCGCGAAGATGAAGTTGTCCTGCAGCACGATCCCGAGCTGGCGTCGCAAGGATCGCAGGGTCACATGGGCGATATCGTGGCCGTCGATCCGAATCACGCCTTCTGTCGGCTCGTAGAACCGGGCCAGCAACGCCAGCACGGTGGTCTTGCCCGCGCCCGTGGGACCGACCAGCGCGATGCGTTCTCCCGGGGAGGCGTGCAGGTCGATGCCGTGCAGCACGGGCTGGCCCTCACGGTAGGCGAAGCCGACTTGCTCGAAACTCACCTCGCCTCGAATGGGCGGAAGCTCCACGGCTCCGGGACGGTCGCGCACGCCCGGCTCGGTGTCCAGGATCTCGAAGATCTTCTCGGCGGCGGCGGTGGCCGCCTGGAGCTGATTGTACACCGCGCTCAGGTCGCGCATGGGCTGGTAGAAGCGGGTGACGTAGTTGAGGAAGATGGTGAGAACGCCCAAGGTGAGCGTGCCGCGGATCACCGCGGGACCCCCGTACCATACCACCAGGGCCATGCCCAGGGCGCCCACCGCCTCCACCAGAGGGATGAACACCGAGAACAGCGAGGCGGCGTAGAGGTTGGCCCGAAGGTTCTCCTGGTTGGTGCGGTCGAACTTCCCCTCGTTTATCTCCTCGCGTCCGAAGGACTGGGTGACCCGCACGCCCGAGATGCTCTCCTGGAGGTTGGCGTTGATCATGGCGATCTTGGCACGGACCTGACGGTAGGCACCCAGCACGCGATTGCGGAAGCCGGTGGCCAACACCGCCACCAGCGGCAAGGTGGTGAAGGAGATGAGCGCCAGCCGCACGTCAAGCGCCAGCATCAGCCCCACGATCCCGCCCAGCAGCAAAAGGTCGGCCACCACGTGGACGATGCCGAGCACGATCAGCTCCTCGATGGCGCCGATATCGCTGGTCAGCCGGGACATGATCACCCCCGCCGGCCGACCGTCGAAGAAGCGGAAGTCCTGCTTTTGAATGTGTTCGAACAGGTCCTGCCGAAGCCGGTAGACCGCTTTCTGCCCGATCATGGCCATCAGGTAGGTCTGGTAATAGTTGCCCAGCCAGGAGACGGCAAAGGTCCCGAGGTACACAAGTGCCAGCGGGCCCAGCCCGGCCGCACGCCCGGCCAGCACGTAGCGGTCGATGCCCAGGCCGAAAAGGTAGGGACCGGCAAGCTGGGATGCGGAGACCAGCACCGTCATGGCACAGGCGGCCGCCACGTGCCAGCGGTACGGCCGGAGGTAGCCCAGCAGGCGTCGGAGCAGATCGGGGCGGACCGGCTTGAGCTCAAGGTCGTCATCCGCGAAGTGGAAATGGGCCATGGCATCGCGTCCCCTCAGGCAACCTCTTCATCACGCCGCAGTTGCAGCTCGTAGATCTTGGCGTAGACCCCGTCACGGGCCATGAGCTCCTCGTGAGTGCCGCGTTCCACGATGCGGCCGTCCTCCAGCACCAGGATCTGGTCGGCGCTTTTGACCGTGGACAGCCGCTGGGCGATGACGAAGGCCGTTCGTCCGCGCAGGAGCTCCTGCAGGGCCAGCTGGATCTGGTGCTCGGTCTCAAGGTCCACGCTGGAAGTGGAGTCGTCCAAGATGAGGATGCGCGGGTCCATCAGGAGCGCCCGGGCGATGGCCACGCGCTGGCGCTGTCCACCGGAAAGACCCACTCCGCGCTCACCCACCACCGTGTCGTAACCCTGCGGCAGGCTCTGGATGAAATCGTGGATCTGGGCGGCCTTGGCCGCCGCGACGATCTCCTCGAAAGTGGCCTCCGGCCGCCCAAAGGCGATGTTCTCCCGCAGCGACGCGGAGAACAGGAAGGTGTCCTGCAGGACGATGCCTATCTGACGCCGGAGGCTGTCAAGGGTGACCTCGCGGATGTCGGTGCCGTCCACCAGGATCCTGCCTTCGGTGGGATCGTAAAAGCGTGGCACGAGGTTGGTGATGGTGGTCTTGCCCGAACCCGTCGCCCCCAAAAGCGCGACGGTCTCGCCGGGTCGGGCCACCAGGTCGATGTTCCGCAAGGCGGGGCGTTGCCCGTCCCCTCCCTCGTAGCTGAAGCTCACGTTGTCGAACACCACCTCGCCGCGGATGGGGCCCAGCTCGCGCGCGCCGGGAAGGTCCTCTATCTCCGGTCGCGTGTCGAGCAGTTCGAAAACCCGCTGGCCCGAGGCACCCGCGCGTTGCGACAGGTTGACCAACCACCCCAACATCCTGAGCGGCATCACCAGCATCATGAGGTAGCTATTGAAGGCCACGAAAGACCCCGGGGTGAGCCGCCCCGCGATCACCTCGCGCCCACCGTACCACAGCACGAGCGCCGTCCCTGCCGCGGTGAGGAAGTTGACCAGCGGAAAGTAAAAGGCCCACAGCCTCGCGGCACGCAGCGCTTTCTCCAGGTAACCACGGTTGACCTCGCCGAAACGGGCGATCTCGTGGTCTTCACGGGCGAAGGCCCGCACCACCCTCACCCCGGTGATGTTCTCCTGCAAAGTGGCGGTGATCACCGCCAGCTGCTGCTGGATCTCGGTGTAGGCGGGACGCACGCGGCGGCCGAACTGGGCCACCACGTACACAGCCGCCGGCAACGTAACCAGCGACACGACCGTGAGCCGCCAGTGCAGCGCTGCCAGGATCCCCAGGATGGCCGTGAACAGCAGGGCATTGGCCGTCATGTTGATCACGCCGAAGCCCAGAAAGCGCCTGAGCGTCTCCACGTCCTGAGTCGCCCGCGACATGAGCTGACCGGTGCGGGCCTGATCGTAGAAGCTGAAGGAGAGTCGCTGTAGATGACGGTAGATCTGGTTGCGCAGGTCGTAGATGACGCGCTGGGCGACGTACTCCATGGAGTACCGTTCGAAGAAGGTGAACAACCCACGGAACAAGGTGACGGCGATGATGCTCACCCCTACCACCACAAGGGCGCCCGGCTGCCCTCGGAGGATGGCGCGGTCGATGGCCTCGCGGATCAGCCCTGGCACCATGAGTGACAGCACCAGCCCGATCAGCATGCTTGCCATGCCCCCGACCAACCAGGGCCAGTAGGGACGCGCGTAACCCACGAGCCGTCTGAGCACCCACATCCGACGATCACCACGACAGGGATACTTCGGGCATCGAAAAGTACCGGACCAGGAATAAGCCTACCACGGGAGGGTCGGAACGTCAACCGCTACACGGAGTCCTCCTGCTCCGCCGCCGAGGGCGTCCGGGGGAGGGTGTCGGGCAGCTCGTCTTGCACCCCGCGCAGGCGAGGCGCAAGATAGGCAACCACCACGGCGGCGACGCTGAGCGCCCGGCCGACGGTAGGGGTGCACCCAGCGCCATCAGCGGTTCGAAGACGTGGTCGGCCGGCGGCCCGGCCAGGAGGAGGGAAACAGGCAGCGTGGACCGGGCTATCTCTTCCCAGCGGTCGACCAGAGCACCGGCGAAATGAGGGCGAAGAGGGTGACCGAACCGGTCGAGAGGTAGACCCATACCCCCAGGGCAAACCCGGTCAGCCCCGAACTCTCAATGAATTGAGGGGGATTACCGCCCCCTCGCGCTCCCCCGTTTTTCTAATACACCTCGAGGTTGGCCTCGGGCACCATCACCCGCCGACCGTCGGCCAGTTCCACCTCGGCAACAGGCACCCGGACCTCCGTTTCCAGCTCCGCGAGGTTACCGGCGCTGACCACCCTTCCCCACAGCCCGAGGTAGGGTCCACGCAACAGCCGCACGCAGGTCCCGGGCGCAAGTTCGACTACGGGGCCAAGTGCCCGCGGCAGCGGGGTCGGAGGATCGCCGGGCTCCGGGAGGCCACGGTGGATCACGATCTCCGGACGCACCACGCCCGCGCGTACCTGCGTAGTCCCGTTCAACGAGACGACTGCGCCCTCCGATGCCCGGAGGAGGTCGAACAGGTCGCGGTTCATCTCCATGCGCCCGAAGCCCTCGGTCATCACGACGGTCAGGGCTAGATCCTCCTGACCGCTGATGCCTACCCCTATTTCCTTGCCGGCCAGGTGCTCGAGGTCAAGGTGGTCGGCTCCCCCGACGATAACTCCGCGGACTCCCAGCCCTGCCGCTCGCCTGAGTGCTCGCAGTCCGGCGTATGCCCCTGCGACCAGCACACAACCCGCGTGTTCGGGAGTTAAGGCGTCCGCGGTGAGTTCGGCGGCCGGCGAGTCCACCGGCACGCGGAGGGTCCCGTAGTTCTCGAAGCCCAGACCGAAGACCCCGAGCACGTGATCGGCGCGGGTGCTCACCACCGCGCCGTAGTCGGCAACCAGCTCCTGCACCCTACCCTTCAGATAGGACTCCACTTCCGCGGGACGCGCCTGACGCGTGATAACCACGCTGCCCGTCCTGAGGTCCACACGCTCGATGACTCCGGACACCGGAGCGTAGGCGTACTGCAAGCCGATGCCCGACGGGGCGGCCGCGAGTACCGCTCCCTGGCGTACCTCGTCTCCTTCCCGACACTGCAGGTACATGCCGATGGTCATGGGCCACACGTCCAGCTGGCGCGCAAGGTCCACCACCACCTGAGGCTGCGCCCGCCGGGCATCCTCGCGGATCAGTACCCGCCCGTACACGTAGGAGATGAACTCTATGACCCCGGCGACCGGCGACCGTACGGTGCGGCGCTCTCCGAGCAAGCCGGGCAGGCGGTGCTCGGCAAGGACGTCGTGAGTTTCCACCCTCTCGCCAACCCTGCGGACGATGGCGCGGCGGGCCTGCTGCGGGGTTAGCCGCAGGTTCATGTCGCTGAAGATGTCGACCACCCAGGGGTCGCCGGGCACCATCTCCGTGCGGGCCACCACCGTCTCCGGGTTAACCTCTTGGTAACGGGACACCAGCACCTCTCCCGGCAAGGCCAGTTTGCGAGGGCGGCTGAGCACCACGTTCTCGGCGATGCGGAGCTGTCGGCGCGTCGCCATCGCTAGCCCTCCTCCTGGGCCAACGCCGCGGGCGGGTAGGCATCCAGCGCCCGGAACCACTCGTGAAGCAGGAGCCGGGCCTTCGCCCTATCCGGCGGCAGGTCGAGGGGACGACCCCGGCCGTCCAGGACCAGGCCGACCTCTCCTCCCCGAACCTTGCGGAACACGCGGCGGCCCGGCCCCTCGCCGACATCCACGCCGCGAACCGGAGTGACCTCCACCCAGGCTTCCTCCCCGGCGGCGAGGGCGATCCGCCGTAGCCGCCCTCCGACCACCTGTTCATCGCAAAGCAACCTTCCGTCCTGCAACCTGAGCCTCACCTGCGCGAGGTATTGGCCCTCACGCGGCCGGCACAGGGGAGCAACGGCCGTACCCAGTGGAAGCACGCAATCGTCCCAGAAGACCTGCGAAGCGATCGAGGGATGCACCGAGGCCAGGATGCCGAGGTGGGGCATCAGAAAGGCCCTGTCGAGGCAGAATTGGACGATGCCACCGGGTTGCAGGGCATCCAGCAGGATGAGGAAAGCTTGGCTGCGGCGCGGGGCATGGGAAAGCACGCCTCCGCAACCCACAACCAGTTCCACTCCCGCCGGGGTGATCAGGCACTCGCCGCTGGGCGTCTGGCTGAACACGTCGGCCATGGTGCGTCGCTGCTGCACTCCCTTCAGCCCGCGGGCCAGCGAGCAGTGGTGACCGAAGGAGAGTCGCAACGCCTCGCGGGCCACCGCGTGCTCCAAAAGGAGCTCCCGCAAGGTCTGCGGAAGCGTGGTGGGACGGATCATCTTGTTGGCGTTCCAGTTGCGCAAGTCTCGCTCGTCGAGGGTGTAGGGCAGCCAGCGCAACACGGCAGCGGCACCCGCCTGGACGAGCACGTTGGCCATGCTGTAGCTCATGCCGAGGTTGGCGCTGACGGTGCGGAAGAACTGCCCCTGGACCACCGAGAACACGTCGGTGGTGGCGCCCCCCACGTCCACCGCCACCACGCCTGCCCCACGCGCCGCGGCCAGCAGCTTCACCATGCGCCCCACGGCGTGCGGGGTAGGCTCCACCACCTGCCCCGCCCAGCGAAGCAGTTCCGGGTAACCCGGGGCGTGGGCCATGACGTGTTCGAGGAAGATGCGGTGGATGGCCGTCCGCGCCGGATCGAGGTTCTCCTGCTCGAGTGTGGGCCGTATGTTCGCCACCTCGTGAACATCGCACAACTCGCCCAGCACGTCCCGAACGTACTCGCGGGCACGCCGGTTGCCGGCGAAGATCACGGGAACCTTGCCCGCGCCGCCGAACCTCGGGGTCGGACGCGCCGCCGCCACGTATTCGGCAACCGCCGCGACATGGGAGATGCTGCCCTCGTCGGTCCCTCCCGACAAGAGCACGATGTCCGGTCTGAGCTCCCGCAGTCGCCGGATGCGTTCCACTATCAGCCGGGCGTCGTCGATGGAGATGACGTCGGCGACGACGGCTCCCGCCCCGAGCGCCGCACGTTCGGCGCTCTCGGCGGTCATGCTGCGAACCACCCCCGCCACCGCCATCTGCAGTCCTCCCCCGGCGCTGGAGGTGGTCACGAAAAGGTCCACTCCCGCCTCAGGGCAAGCCGGTCGGGCAAGTTCGCCATCCGCGTCGAGCAGACGGCGACCCGTCACGCGTTCCAACCGTGTCAGCGCCGTCCTGACGCCGATCATCACATCTTCCAGGGGAGACTCCACGGTGGTCGGGGCCACCGCCTGTGTCACCAGCCGGTGCCGTCCGTCGCGTCGCTCCACGAGGACAGCCTTGGTGGTGGTGCTGCCCACGTCGGTGGCCAGAATGACCCCCGGGTCACGGTCGCTCAAGTCGGCCTGCTCCTCCCGTATCGCTCTGAGCAGTAGTACGTATCCCGGAAAAGTGAGGTTTCACCGCCCGACACCTCCCGGCAGCCACACGTCGTGCAACCACAGGCTCCCGGCCGGTCCGACCAGCAAGCCCGGGACCGCCTCGGGGTCGAAATCCACCGGCAGGGCGGGTGCCAGCAGTGGCACCCAGGGCAGATCGCTCAGGAGAAAACGCTGTGCCCGGCCGTACATCGACCACCGCAGGCGGGGGTCCATCTCCAGCCGGGCGGCTTCCAGTAAAGGGTCCACGTCGGCAGACGCGTATCCCCCGCGGTTGGTGGCTCCCCGCCGCGAGGAATGGAAGAAGTAGTGCAGCACGTCGGCATCCGGTCCCCACTGGTAACCTGCCAGCAGCAACTGGAACTGCCCCCGGGCCGCCCGTGCCAGCGCATCGCCCGCCGAGACCACCTTGACCTCCAGGACCATGCCGAGTTCACCCAGCTGGCGGGCAAGCTCCGAGGCCACCGCCACCGTGGCCGGACGGTCCTGCACCAGGAGCTCCAGGCGCAGCGGCACTCCCTGTCTTGTCAGCCGGCCGTCGGGGGAGGTCCTGGTCCAGCCCGAAGACGCCAGGAGCTGGGAGGCAAGGGCGCCGCCGCCCGGCGGAAAGAAACCGGCGGTCGCCGGGTCGTAGCCCCACAACCCCGGGGCAACCGGGCTCGAGGTGGCAACCCACCATCCCTCGGCGGCCTGGGCCGCCGCCACCAGCGCGTCGCGGTCGATCGCACAGGCCACCGCCCTGCGCACCGCAGCGTCTGCCAGCACCTCCTCCCCGAGGTTGCAGCAAAGGTAGAGGAGCCCCTCGCCGGGAGACCGCACATGCGGGACCGTACCCTCCCCGGCCGTGAGCCTGAGGTACGGTCCGTCGACCGGGTCGGCGGCGGTCACCAGCCTCACCTCTTCGGGAAAGGCAGGCCCCGTGTTCCGGTAGAAGGCCGGGGCCCAGCTGTAGGCCTCGTTACGCACCACCCGCACCTCGTCCGGACCCCATGCCTCAAGGCGGTAGGGCCCGGTGCCGGCCCAGCCAGCGCCCTCCCACGAGCCAGGGGAAACCATGGACAGAAGTGGACTGGCCAGGGCCTGCCAGATGGCCGGGTTGGCCCGCCGCAGGCGGAGGCGCACCCGGGCCTCGTCGATCACTTCCACCTGTCGCAGATCGACCAGCAAGTCACGCGCCGCGTTGCCCGCGGGCAGCGCCAGGATGCGATCGAGGTTGGCCTTTACCGCCGCGGCATCCAGGGGGCGTCCGTCGTGAAAGCTCACGCCCCGCCGCAGCACAAGCGTGATCTCGCGGCCGTCCTCGGAGACCGACCAGGCCGCCGCAAGCTGCGGGTACAGGGCCACGGCCGGCGCCGTCGGACCGCCATCCCACCCAAGCGGCCCGCGGACAAGGAGGGTTTCGAAGAGCAGCGAGTGTGCAGGATGCGGTACCGTCGCCACGTGCGGATCGGGGACGGCAGGCAGCCCACCGGCGATGATCAGCAGGCGGCCTCCGCGCCGCGGACCCGCCGCCAGGCCGACGCCGTCGTCGGTGGGCCGGCATCCCCCGACCGCCAGCAGCGTCAGCGCCATGAGCGTGCCTAGCCAGCGCAGCTTCAGGTGCGAACTCCCCCTCGCCTGCGCGGTCGCCCCGGGCGAGGGGCTCGCACCAGGTCCAGCCCGCGACGGGTGATGCGCGGCGACCAACGCGACCGGCCGGCCGTGGACGCGAGGCGTCCCCACGGACCCGTCGCTCCCGGGATGGACACCTCCCACTCCACCAGGCCCAACTCGAAAAGGCGCTCCAGCAAAGCTTCCAGCTCTTCCACGCTCACACCGAGCAGCGAGCCCAGGGAGAAGGGAGTGGGCCGTTCTCCTCGGGCCCGGGCGCGCTTGAGCTCTTTGAGCAGCCCGAGTTCGCGTGGGGCAAGGCTGGCCGCCATGCCACTTTGTGTTCGCGCCGTTATAGCGCTATTCCTTCAGCCCACGGCCGCCGTGTCTCAACGCGCGGGATCACGGTCCAGTACCCGGTACTGGACGGCTTCGGCCAGGTGGGCGGGCTCGATCTCCCGGCTGCCCTGCAGGTCGGCCACCGTTCGCGCCACCTTGAGGATGCGGTCGTGCGCCCGCAGGCTGAGTCCCAGACGTTCGTAAGCCGAGCGCAGCAGCAACCTCGACTCCCGGGAGAGCCGGCAGAACCTGCGGACGTGGGACGGTCCCATTTCGGCGTTGAGCGCCAACCCCGACGGCGACAGCCGGTCACGCGCAAGAGCCCTGGCCCGCACCACCCGTTCGCGCACGATCGCGCTCGGCTCACCGGCAGGGTGTTCCTCGAGTTCACGCCAGTCCAGGCGCGGGACCTCTACCTGAAGGTCGATGCGGTCCAACAGGGGTCCGGAGACACGGGAGCGGTAACGTTGCACGGCGTGGGGCGTGCAGGCACACGGTCGTGTGGGGTCGCCCCCGTAGCCACACGGACAGGGGTTCATGGAGGCGATCAGGATGAAGCGGGCGGGATAGCTGACCACCGCCTCGGCGCGCACGATGGTGACCGCTCCGTCCTCCAGGGGTTGTCTGAGCACCTCGAGCGCCTCACGGTCGAATTCGGCGAACTCGTCAAGGAAGAGCACGCCGCGGTGGGCGAGCGTGACCTCGCCCGGCCGGGGAACCCTTCCCCCTCCCACCAGTCCTGCCGCGGAGACGCTGTGGTGCGGGCTGCGGAAGGGAGGGCGGCGTACCAGGCCTACTCCCGGAGGGAGCAGTCCGGCCACGCTGTAAATCGCCGTCACCTCAAGCGCCTCGGCATCCGACAGCTCGGGCAGGATGCCGGGGAGGCGTCGCGCGAGCATGGTCTTGCCCGTTCCCGGCGGACCGACCAGCAGGCAATTGTGTCCTCCAGCGGCCGCCACCTCCAGGGCGCGCCTGGCGACCTGCTGCCCCCTGATATCCAGGAAGTCGAGCGTCTCACCGGGGGCGACCACTTCCGTCTCCCGGCCGTCGGGCCGGGGCAGCTCCGCCTGGCCCCGCAGCCACCCGGCCAGCTCCGCCAGGGAGTCCACCGTCAGCACCGTGAGGTCGCGCACCCGGGCCGCCTCGGGTCCGTTGGGCGCGGGGACCAGCATACCGGCCTTCCCTGCGGCCCTGGCGGCAAGAGCCATCGGCAGCACCCCGCTGACCGGCTTGACCCGGCCGTCCAGGGCGAGCTCCCCCGCCAGAACCCATCCCCCAAGGCGGTCTCGGGCCACCTGCCCGGTGGCGGCGAGGATGGCGACGGCTATCGGCAGGTCCAGGCCCGGCCCTTCCTTGCGGAGGTGGGCGGGCGCCAGGTTGACGGTTATGCGGCGCAACGGAAACTCCAGGCCGGAGTTGCGGATGGCCGACCGCACGCGTTCACGCGACTCGCGCAGCGGCGAATCGGGAAGACCCACGAGGTCGAAAGCGGGAACCCCCGGACTGATGTCCACCTCAACCTCCACCACCCGTGCCTGTATTCCCACCAGGGTGCAACCCAGCGCCCGGGCGAGCACCGACACCACCTCCGACTGGTAACTACTACCATGGCATGCGGGATCCTCCCGCCCGGAAACAATAGCGGAAGAGGAGGGATGTCGATGACCGATGAGGGAAAGCGCAAGGCCATGGAGCACGCCCTTGCCAGCCGCTTCGGTTTTCCCGATTACGAGAGCTTCCGGGCCGGCGTACTGGCCACCCTGGGCAAGGCGGGACTTCGACGGTTGGAGAAGGAGCTCGACCGTTACGGGCCGCGGGAAGAACCCGAGGGTCCGAAGGGCTAGACATGTCACCGTCTACCGGCCGCTGAGCACCACCAGCAGCAGCAGGGCCACGACGACCACGCTCACGATCATCATCCCCGCCACATTGAGGTTCATCAGGGACATGCGTCCGGGGGGTGCCTCCGACTTCTCCCCAAGCGTCGGGTCGGCCCGCACCACCTGTCCCAGCGCGTCCGACACCGCCGACTTCACCCACCCGCCGAAGGCCCGCAGCGCGTGCGCCAGCCGGTCGAACCATCTCGCCGGCCACCCCGCAGCGGCATCAACGCCACTTGGGGCACCCTCGACCTCCGGGCGGAACAGCGCCCGTTCGGGGTCCATGGCCGCGTCGAACTCACGGGCGATGCGGCAGGCATCCTCGCCGTACCGCAAGGCACGGGCGGGATCGAAGATGGTGTCAAGGCGCCCAACCAGGTGGCACAGCGCCCCACCCCACCGTGCCACCCACGAGGGGTCGAGCATGGCATCCAGCCGTTCCGCCAGCCGGCAGGCCGCTTCGCCGCCGCGCGTCACGGCCGTGACCACCCGTGCCATGGACCAGCCGGGCAACGGCAGCGCCACTCGGAAGTCCCGTCGGAGCAGATACCCAAAGAGCGCAAGGCCCAGCGCGAGCGGCCAGAGCGCGCCCTTGATCGCGGCCAAGCCGAAGAACTCGACGTGGCCGAGGTGTTCGATGGCCTTGCCCCCGTAGCCGAGCCCCGTCACCGCCGGCAGCACGAGGCGTTCAAGCCAAAGGCCCGGGCGCAGTCCCACCGCCAGCATCAGCCCCCCCAGGCCGAGGGTCAGCCCCTGCTCCACCGGCCGTTCACCGCCGGGGCGGCGCTCCTCTGGTCTGGAGATGAACAGCACGTAGCAAAGACGGGCGGCGTAGGCCACGGTGAGCGCGGCCGCCGCCTTGAAAAGGACCTCGGCGAGCCCAAGTCCCGGCACTCCGATGTGGGCCGCCTCTACCAGCGCTTCGTGCAGCAGCGTCTTGCTCGCATAGCCGCCGGACCCCGGGACTCCTGCCATGCCGGCCGCCGCCACCAGGAAGGCCGCCCCCACCAGGGGCAGACCTCTGCCTGCTCCGCGGAGGGAGGTCAACTCCAGACGGTGTGCGCGCAGGTACACCATGCCGACCAGCATGAACAGCGTCCCCTTGAAGAAAGCATGGTTGAACACGTGAAAGAGGGCACCGGCCATGCCGATGGCGCCATCGTCTGCCAGCAGCAAGGCACAGGCCAGACCGCAGGTGATGAACCCTATCTGACTTACGCTGCTGTAGGCCAGCAGGCGCTTGACGTTGACCTCGCACAGCGCCAGCGTGCCGCCCAGCAGCATGGTGGCCGCCGCCACCCACAGCACGAGCTGCCCTGCGACGGCGGCCTGATCTGCCGCCAGTAGCCCCAGGGTCCGTGCGATACCGTAGATGCCGGTCTTGATGACCACACCCGACAGAAGCGCGCTCGCCGGCGTGGGCGCCGCCGGGTGGGCACGCGGCAGCCAAAAGTGCAGGGGCACCAGGCCTGCCTTTACGGCAAAGCCCAGCACCAGCAATGCGACGGCCAGCCCGCCGGCCCGGCCCGCGAGCTTCACCTCCGGCGCGAAAGCGGTGCCACCGGTGATGGAGCCCAGCACCAAAAGCCCGCCCAGGATGCTCAACCCGCCCAGGATCCCCAGGTAAAGATAAAGCCTGCCGGCGGCAAGTGCCTCTTCGTCCTGTTCGTGGACCACCAGGGCATACGAGGCCAGCGACACCAGTTCGAAGAAGACGAACAGCGTGAAGAAATCCCCCGCCAGGTAAAAGCCCAGGTTACCGGCCAGGCACAGCGTGGAGAAAACGAAATAGCGGGTTCTGGCCCGGCTCACGTACCCGGCGGCGAAAGCGGTGGCCGCCGCCCAAAGTCCCGTGCTGACCAGCGCGAACATGAGGCCCGGCCGGTGCAGCGCGAAATCGAGGCCCTGTCCCAGCACTCCCGGAACCCGGCTGGCGACCTGGCTTTCGCCGGCCGTCACCCACAGCACCGCCAGCGTGCCCAGCAAGGTCAACGCGGCCACAAGGCCAAGATCCGCCGCCCGGTGACCCCGCCAAGCCCCTGCCAGGGCTACCAGGGGCACGGCCACCAAGGCCGCCAGCAGCACCACCAGGGGAAGCATACCTGGGGTTGGAGAAGCAGCCGGGATTACCGGCGCGGTCGGCAAGCAGTCGGTGAGAGACACCAGCACCGTCGCCCTCTTCCTAGCGCCGCAGGAGCAGCCTGGCGGCAGTCTCCGAAAGGCGTAGCGGCCAGTTCTCGGAGGACAGCGCGAACACCGCGCAGCCCAGAGCCAGCACGACGATGGGGGCCAGCATGGTCGGGTGAGCCTCCGCAAGCCGCCGGCGGCCCGCTCCGTTGGCGGCCGCCGGGGCGGCGCGGTCGAAGAAGGCCGTGATCACGATCGGCAGGTAGTAGACGGCGTTCAACATGCTGCTGGCCAGCAGGGCGAGGGCGTAGCCGGGCATCCCGGCGTCGAAAGCCCCCAGACTGAGCTGCAGCTTGCTGATGAATCCGTTGAACGGAGGGATTCCCACCAGGGTGAAGGCGGCTATCGCGAAGCAGGCCATGGTTATCGGCAGGCGGTGGCCGATGCCGCCGAACTGGCGGATGTCCCGCTTGCCGGTCTCCTTCATGATTACCCCCGCACACAGAAACAAGCAGCTCTTGGCCACGGCATCGGCGAAGAAGTGGAAGACGTCGCCGGTCAGCGCGCGTTCGGACATGAGCGACATCCCCAGCAAGATGCACCCCATCTGTCCCACGCTGGAGTAGGCCAGCCGCCGTTTGAGGTCGAACTGGGTGACGGCCACCATCGAACCCAGCAGAATAGTGGCTACCGACAGCCCGAGCAGCACAGAGGGCCATCCCGTCTGCCGTAGAAGGTCCAGCCCGAAGATCTCGTACATGACCCTGAGCATGCCGTAAGCTCCGGTCTTGATCATCACTCCCGACAAAAGCGCGCTGGCCGGAGACGGTGCCACCGGATGGGCGTCGGGCAGCCATACGTGCAGCGGCACCATGCCGGCCTTGATGCCGAAGGCCACCACGAAGCCCATGAAAGTAAGGAAGGCCAGCGTCGAAGCCTCACCCACCAAGCCCCTTCCACCCAGCGCTACCGAGCCCGCGAACTGGTAGGTCGCCACCATCGAGAAAAAGAAGAACAAGCTTCCCCCGATGGTCATGAAAAGGTACTTGAGGGCCGCCCGCACCGCTTCTTGGGTTTCCTCATGGATGACGAGGACCGCCGCCGGCAACGACATCAGCTCGAAGAAAATGAACAGGGTGAGCAGGTCGCCGGCGAGGAAGGTCCCCAGCGAGCCCGCCAGCGTGAGCACGAGGAAGGCATAGTAACGATTGACGCCGTGTTCGCCTCTCATGTACTCAAGTGAGTACAGGGTGGCCAGGAACCAGATGGCCGCGGAAACGGTGGCGAGCAGAAAACCGAGCACATCAACCCGGAAGGAGATGCCAAGAGGCAGGAGCACCGCCGCCCGCGCCACCAGCACCCCGCCCCGAGCAATGTCAGGGTACATCGCCAGGCAGAGCGCCAGCGACCCGGCGGTCACCGCGCAGCACAGCCAGTTCCGCAGCAAGCCCCAGCGCAGGCCGACCAAGTAGGCGGCCGCCGCGCCCACCAGGGGTAGCATGACGGCCACGACCGGCAGACAGCTCGCTATTTCGAAGGTGGAAGACATCCCGGAGGTCATCTCTCCCCGCGTGCGACCGGCCGGCCTCCGGCCCGGTCCCTCATAAGGTTATCAACGCTTCCGCTCGAGTGTCAACGCAACGGGCGGTGCCTACAGGCCGAGCATCACTCTGGCCACTCCCCCGAGCAGCCTGAGCGGTAGCTCCGGCCAGATGCCGAGCACCAGACACACCGCTGCCAGCCCGACCACCGGCCATACCATGGCGGGCGGACCTTCGGGCCCCTCGGCCTGCGGTGAAGCGGGCCGGCCGAAGTAGGCCGAGACCACCAGCGGGAAGTAATACAGCGCGCTGAGCAGGCTGCTGACCAGGATCACCGCTACCATCGCCGGGCGTCCGCTGTTCAGAGTACCCAGCACCATGTACCATTTGCTCACGAAGCCGTTGGTCAACGGGATGCCCACCATGGCCGCCGCTCCGACGGTGAAACTGGCCACCGTAAGCGGCATGCTGCGCGCCAGACCCGCCATCGCCGCCGTCGAGCGCTCGCCGGTCCGGCTGATGATCAGACCCACGCACAGAAACAACATCGACTTCAGCAGGGCGTGGTTCACCACGTGCATCAGCGCCCCGGTCAGCGCGATCTCGTCCAGCAGTGCAAGTCCGAAGTAGATGTAGCCCACCTGCACCACCGTTGAGTAGGCGAGCATCCGCTTGAGGTCGCGCTGGCCCATGGCGAACAGGGCCCCCAGCACGATGCCCAGCGCTCCCATCGCCATCACCATGGTGGGCAGCGGCAGGGTGACAAGACGCCTCCAGTCGAACACCACGAAGAACAGGCGCACCAGCGCCACGATGCCCAGCTTGACCACCAGGCCCGAGAGGATGGCGCTGGACGGAGAAGGAGCGCTGGAATGGGCGTCGGGGAGCCAGACGTGCAGCGGAAACAGGGCGCTCTTGAGCGCGAACCCGCTGACCAGCAGCGCCAGCGCCGCCAGCAGCACCCGCGGGTAGGACCCGGCCGCCGCCGGCAGCGCGGCTCCCAGATGGTCCAGGTGCAGCTGACCGGTGACCATGTACAGCAGGGCCACGCCGAGCAGGATGCATCCTCCGGCAACCGCACTGAGTATGAGATACTTCAGCGCCGCCTCCATGCTGTCCAACCGGTCGCGCACCGAGATGATGGCACAGGCGGACAGGGAGGCGATCTCGGTGAAGACGAAGAGGTTGAACAGGTCGCGGGCGGTGAGCACACCGTTGATGCCGGCCAGCAGGAGCAGTAGCAGGCTCCAGTACCAGAACTGGGCCGCCGGGCCAAGCTCGGCACGCACGCTGCTCCCCGCGTACAGCACCACCATCAGGTAAACGAAGGCGAAGAAGGTGGCGAGCATGGCGCCGAGGGCGTCCACCCGCACCTCGATCCCCCAGGGAGGAGGCCAGTCCCCGACGTAGTACTGCAGGGTCTGGCCCGAGCCGGTCATCGCCAGCAGGCCGGCGGCGCAGGCTAGCACGAGGAGGACGCTGAGCAGCGCAAGCCGGTAGGCGCGGTCGGGACGGCGGCCGAGCACCGGCACCAGGAAGGCCCCCGTCAGGGGAACCACCGTCAACAGGATGGGCAAATGTCTCATCGCCTCAACCTCTCCAGGCGGTTCACGTCCAGCGTTCCGCAATGCTCGTACAGCTTGATGGTGAGGCTGAGGGTATAGGCGGTGGTCGATACGGCGATGACGATACCCGTCAGCACGATCGCCGAAACCAGGGGGTTGGCGTAAAGCCCGCTCTCCGCCCCACCGGGCGACATGATGGGCGCCGCGCTGTGACGAGCATAACCGATGGATACCAGGAACAAGAACACGCCCGTCTCCATGATGTTCATGCCCATGACTTTCTTGATCAGGTTCGGGTGGCCGAGCAAAACGTGCAGTCCGATCAGGAACAGGGTGATGGCCGCCATGTAGTTCAGCCGTACAAACAGCGCCAGAGGCATGCCCACGTCAGTCTTCCCCCGTCAGGTGCAAGAAGAGGTTGGCCACGGTGGCCGCCACCTTCACCCCGATCCCCAGGCCGATGAGCCACACCGCGCCACCGGAAAGCAGGGCACCTTCGACTCCCCGCGGGAAACCGGCCGCCGCGTTGGCCAGGAAGCTTGCCCCCATGAGCACTCCCCCCAGCCCCACCAGCACGTACCACACGGCAGCTCCTCCCTCGACCATCTCTCCGGTCTCGGGGCGAAGCTTGCGGCGGGCGCGGTCGGCGCCGAAGACGAAAAGATAAAGCACAAAACTTGCTCCCAGCATGGTCCCCCCGGCGAACCCACCTCCGGGCGACAGGTGACCGTGGGTGATCACGTAGGCCGCAAAAACCTGCACCAGCGGGACCACCACACGTGTCACCGTCTGCAGCACCGGGTCGTCGCTGCCACCGGCAAGCCGGACGGCGAAGCGCCCGGTCCGCCCCGATAGCACCACCACCGCGGCCGCAACCCCCACGAAGAGGACGGTCGCCTCGCCGAGGGTGTCGTAGGAGCGATAGTCGAAGATGATGCGGGTAACCGCGTTGAGCACTCCCGTCTCGCCGGCCCCGGGGGCAAGGTAGCGGTCGGTGATCACGTTGCGGGTCGGCGCCTCCTGCCACCCGAACGGAGGTGCCTCGGCCAAGGTAGCAAAGAGCACTGCCGCCGCCACCACCAGTAGCGCCGTTGCTCCCAGTTGCCGCATCAGTCCTCGTCCTCCATCCGCCGCGTGCGGCCGATGGCCAGCAAAAAGAGCAGGCTGGTTATCCCGGCGCCCACCGCCGCCTCGGTGATGGCGAGATCGGGCGCTCGCAGTTGCTGCCAGACTAAGGCCATCACCAGGCTATAGGCGGCGAAGACCACGGTGGCGGCCAAAAGATCCCGGGTCCGGGCCACCACCACCGCGCAGACCACCAGGAAGGCCAGGCACCCCACGACGAAAGCCTCGATCAGTGCCCCCTCCCCTCGCCGCGGAGATCGAACACCTTTGTCCCGGGCGCCGGCGCCACTCCCGCCCGCAGCGCGGCGCGCGCGATCATGTGGGCGGCGGTCGGGCCCGACACCCAGATGAAGATCAGCATAAGACCCAGCTTCAGACTGATAAGCGACAGCCCGTGGTACACGCTGAGCCCCAGCAGCGTCAACCCCGCGCCCAGCGTATCGCACTTGGCCGTGGCGTGCAGCCGCGAGTACACGTCGGGCAGGCGCAAGAGCCCGAGCGTCCCCACGCCGAGGAAGAACATCCCTCCCGCCACTGCCAGTACCGCCACCGCCTCCCGCAATTCAGCCGCTCCCTTCGAGGTACTTGGCCACGCCCACGGTGGTTAGAAAGCCTATCAAGGCGTAGACCAGCGCGACGTCCAGGAAGAAGCCCTCCCTGAAGAACGACGATACCAGGGCGATCAACACCATGGTCTTGGTGCCGATCACGTTGATGGCCGCCAGGCGGTCGCCAACCGTGGGCCCCAGCGCCGCCCGGTACAAGCACAAGAACACCAGGCCGAGCAGGACCAGACTGGCGACGGGCACGGCAGAGGACATCACCCTCCGGCCACCTCCTCCATCGCCGCCAGGCGGGTCTCGGCCCAACTACCGGGTATCTGCCTTGCCGCCGCTGCGAACAGGGCGTGCACCACCATCTCGTCCTCGCGCAGGTCTGCCGCCAACGTGCCCGGGGTCAGGGTGATGGAGTTGGCCAGCACCGCCCGCGTGGTTTCCTGGCGCAGCCGGGTACGGAAGATGACAAGACAGGGCTCGCACGGCAGCCTCGGATGCAGCACCACCCGGGCCACCTGCAGATTGGCCCTGACCACGTCTCGGAGCAGGAGAAGGAGGTACACCGCCAGCTGGGGGACCCTGCGCGGGCTCAAGGCCCGGAATTCACCCGGTCGGAACAGGAGGTCGTGGTTGGCCAGCAGGACGGCACCCACCACCAGCAGGCCCACCGCCAGGTGTTGCCACCCGAAGCTGCCCGCCAGGGCCAGCCATAAGGCCAGTAGCAGCAAAGCCTGCCCAAACAGCGTCCATGCGCGCAGCCAGCTCATGTTTTGTTGTATTTATCACGTAAGGCACAAGTTCCTGCCCGGGCCGTTCCGGCTCAACCGGCCCCACCGTCGCCAAGAAGCCGTCGCAAGGTCGCACCGACCGCGAGCCGCACGTCCACCTGCGACAGGATGGCGAGTCGGTGGTACAGGCCTATGATCGCCGCGGTGATAAAGGCTCCCACCGCCCGGGACCGCCGGGACACCGGCGCACCTCCCGCTTTGTCCAAGGGGCCCTAGAAGGCATCCCGCAGGTGCTCCATCACCTCGAGCCTGCCGCCGCGGCCGGGAAACACGACGATGAGGTCGAAGCGGACGGCTCCCGCGTGCCCAGGTTCGCCGGCCAGGAACGCTTCCGCCGCACAGCGGATACGTCGCTGCTTGGCCGGCACCACCGAGGCCAGCGCGGAACCGAAGGCCGTGCTGCACCAGGTGCGGACCTCCACGAAGACCAGGCAGTCGCCGTCGAGGGCGACCAGATCCACCTCCGACCGCCCTGCCCGGTAGTTGCGGGCGATCACCCGGCAGCCGGCGTCCTCAAGGTAGCGCGCCGCGACCTCCTCGCCTTCGGGGCCGAGCCGCCGCCGGTCCATGCTAGTCCCACCGCAACCCGCGCAGGAAACTTCGACGGTGCTCGGGACAGGGGCCCCACAGCCCAAGCGCCCGCAGATGTTCGCGGGTGGCGTAGCCCTTGTGGCGGGCAAACCCGTACTGGGGGTAACGCAAGTCCAGTTCTTCCATCATGCGGTCCCTGCTCACCTTGGCCACCACCGAGGCGGCGGCGATGGCCAGCGAACGGCCGTCCCCGCCGGGCACCCCCTGCTGCGGCAGCCCCAGCCCCGGGACGGTGAAACCGTCGACCAGAACGAAGTCCGGGGCGGGGCAAAGGGCTTCCACTGCCCGTCGCATGGCCGCGAACGCGGCCCTGGCGATGTTCAGCCGCTCGATCTCCTCCACGGTGGCGACTCCTAGACCGAAGGCCACTCCTTCCTCTACCAGCCTCCGGTACAACTCCTCCCTCCGCGTCGGCGCAAGACGCTTGGAGTCGTCCAGGCCGACGAGCCGGCAGCGGAGGGGCAGCATCACGGCGGCAGCCACTACCGGCCCCGCCAGCGGCCCGCGGCCCGCTTCATCCAGCCCCGCAACGTACCGTGCCCCCTCGCGACGTGCTAGCAGCTCGAGCCGCCGCAGGCGACGCAGCCGCTGAAGCTCGGACGCCAGCTCCTGCCGCGATCGCCGCCATCTTGCCGCCAGGTCCCGCGCACCCTGCCGTTCGTCCCGCTCCAACGCCGCCAGGGCTGCGGCGCGGTCGCAGCGTGGCAGGTCCTGTAACCATCGACGCAGCTCATCAAGCGTACGCCGTCGCAGGGCGCTCATGCCCCGTCCCTCCCCGGCGGCCGCTCCAGCGAGTGTCTCCCGAGACGGCCCGCCCGGAAATCCCGCAGCACCAGCGCGGCGGCCCGCAGGCGATCGACCTCCCCCCCGGAGCCGAGGCATCCGCGGACCCTGCCCACCGCTTCCAGCATTGACGCAGCGGTCAGGACGCCCTCCCCGTACGCCTGGCCCAGCCCCCGGCGGCCGGACGAACGGGCGGCAAGCCATGCCAGCAGCCACGCGGCCACCTCCTCGGCGTCGAAGACCCCCTCGCGCAGTGCTCCTGATGCCGCCAGGCGGTAACCGGCCTCTCCGCGGGGAGGTCGCGGGGGCAAAACCCCCGGCAGGTCCAAAAGCTCCAAGCCCGGCGCAAGGGTAATCCACTGCTTGCCGCGGGTGATCCCGGGAAAGTCGCCGGTGGCCGCGCGCGCCCGCCCCGCCAGCCGGTTCAGCAACGACGACTTGCCCACGTTGGGAATACCGACTACCATCAGCCGCAGCGCGCGGCCGGTACGCGGCCGGCCGGCATGCTTGCGCACCGCCGTCAGCAGGCGGTGAACCCCGTGGGGCGAGGTGGCGTTGAAGGCGACGGCCGGCTGCCCGTGGTCCGCCAACCACGACAGCCACTCACGCGTCACGTGGGGATCGGCCAGGTCCGCCTTGTTCAGCACCACCAGCCTGGCCCGCCCCCGCAGCAGGCGGTCAAGCCCGGGATCGCGGCTGGACGCGGGTAACCGCGCGTCCAGAAGCTCCAGCACAAGGTCGGCAAGCGCGAGGTTTTCACGCACCAGGCGCCTTGCCCGCGCCATGGTGCCCGGGTACCACGTGGACAGGCGCGCTCACCTCCCGGGAGGAGCGCTCTTTCACCTGCCGACCGGCACCGTCCTGCTCCGAGGATCAGTGGATGAACGAAAGACGTTCCAGCGGCCAGTACAGCAGGAAGGCCCGGCCCTTGACGTTCTCCAGCGGCACGAACCCGAAGAACCGGCTGTCCTCGCTGTTACGACGGTTGTCCCCGAGTACGAAAAGGCAGCCGGAGGGAACCTCGGTGCGGGGATAGTGAGTGTGGTCGGGGATGGTGCCGTACTCCTCCTCAAGGAAACGGCCGTTCACCAGCACCCTGCCCTCGACGATCTCCACCGTTTCGCCGCCTATGGCCACCACGCGTTTGATGAAGTCCCTGTCCGGGCTGCGCGGATAGCGGAAGACGATGATGTCCCCCCGGGCAGGAGGCCGAAAGCGGTAGACCAGCTTGTTCACGAAAAGGCGTTCGGAGTCATGAAGTGTGGGCTCCATGGAGCTTCCGAACACGTAGAAGGACTCAAGCAGGAAATGCCGGGTCAAAAGGGCCAGGACCAGCGCCAGAACTACCGTCTCCAGTAGCTCGCGTCCGGGGTGCTTCCTTCTGTCCCTGGTCAAGGCCCGCAAACCCCCGTTGTGTGGCCCCGCGGCTATTTGCGCTCCTTGATGCGGGTCGCCTTGCCGCGCAGGGCTCTGAGATAGTGCAGCTTGGCCCGACGCACAACTCCCCGGCGAACCACCTCCACGCGTTCGATGCGCGGGGAATTGAGGGGAAACACCCGCTCCACGCCCACTCCGTAAGACACGCGGCGAACGGTAAAGGTCTCGCCGAGGCCTCCACCCTTGCGGGCGATGACCACGCCCTCGAAAACCTGCACCCTTTCTCTGCCGCCCTCTACCACTTTCAAGTGGACCCGCACGGTGTCTCCCGGCCGGAAGTCGGGGATGTCCTTGCGCCTGTGTGCTTCCTCCACGATGCGGACGAGGTCCACGTCAAGCCCCACCTTTCGCCTGGCACACTGGATCATTATAACACGGCCCGTTACCCTCTACAACGTC
>DYFO01000077.1 GCA_020725145.1 Symbiobacterium thermophilum | reverse complement strand
CAACGTTATGTAGGTGTAACTGCCTGATCTTCAGGCTATCTGTGCGACAGGCTCTGTTATAGCAGTGAATGCACCGGGGTTCACAGTGGCCCGTTATGTCCCAGATGACCGCGGGTGTGAATCCATGATTTCAACTCACCTTTCGGGGCCGCGGTAGGGACGCCGGTTACCCGGCGCCCCCCGCACAGACCCCGGCGTGCGGGTTTCCCGCACCGGGTTCCTCGGTTGTACTCGCATACGCGCAAGACGTACCCATGAATCGGTCTTCGCCTTGATAGCTATTGCCCGCAGGAAGGTTGGCTCGTGTTGATCCAGCCCGACTCCGTCCGGCACGAGTTGCCTATGCGAGCTGCGTACTCCCGTCAGGTCCTTCCCCATGTACATGGCTCTCCCATGCTCAGAGGTAACTGTTCAGCCCGTCCCGGCAAGATCCAGTAGTGCGCTTCTTCTGCCCCCCCCCGGAATTCCTCCTTCCCGAAGTGTGGGTGCGCAGATTTTCTCATTTTCGGGATAGGGTGAGCGACAGGCCGAAGTTGTCTGGCAACCGCACGCAGGGAGGTATTCCCTGGCGCCATGCGTGGGGAGACTTCCGGCATTCGCCCCCGGCGGGGAGACGATGGCCGGTTCAAGGGGCGCGGGGTTGGAGGAACGGCTGGCCCCGGAAGCCGGCCTCGAGCGCCGCCAGGACCGAGTGGCCCCGCTTGCGCACGGTCGAGATGTAGCCGCGGATGCGGCAGAAGGCCTGTGCACCGGCGAAGCTGCGGAAGGTACCGGAGATCTTCTGCTGCACCTTGACCATGCGCAGGTCGCGCTCCGCCAGGTTGTTGTCGAAGGGCACCTCGAAGTCGTACATGAAGGCGAGCACCGCGGGGCGGTGCTGTTCCAGCCGGTCGAGCAGGTTTGGGGCTGGCGTTTGGCTGGGCCTGTCGCGCGGGCCGGCGGGACGGGGAGCAGCCTGAACAAGGCAAGTGGTCCCGGGACCCACGGGAGCGGATGAGCAATGTCGCCCCGCCCAGGGTGAGAAAGCCGAACAGAACCGCGGTGGCCGCGTTGCCGCCCAAGGGCAGACTGATAAGTCTTCCCCTGTCGCCAAACGCTATGCACCACCTGCATGTACCGGTACTGCCCGACTCTCACCACTCGCACGAACATGCCTTGTCCTTACCATCGTATATCGGTAGAAGAAGATACTCCGGCCGATCGAATTCCGAGACCTTGATCAGGTCCACGGCGCAGGGATCCCGCACGAGCAGGCTCTCCAGGGCCGGGGAGTAGTTGGCCGCCAGGCAGGCGGGGGTCATGGTTCCACCTCCCCGCTCCGCCCGGTTCGACGGGAGCCGAGACAATCCTGCGCCGCCCTGGAAAAGCTGACCGGGGGGTGTCACCTTCACCCGCTTATGCTTGTCCCGAAGTGATCGGGCGACCGGGGCGGCCCGTAGTATACCTGCTGCCACTTCTCGGTCACCGCCTGTAGCCGCCACTCGATGACGGGAATGCCCGTTCCCAGCAAACCTGACAGTTCCTCACCGGACCGTACCGGCGGCCCTTCACGGGGCTTCCTGGCGATGCCACAGGACGTGTAGCGCGCCGAGTAACAGCACCAGGTAGGCCCCCAGCACGACCAGGCTCACCGCCAGCGATGGTTCGGGACCTACCGGCGGCAACTCAAAACCAACCATAGCAGGTAACTCCCGGGTAGTGCTGACTGTGCATACGCGGTAACCCATCTGCACCGTGGCCGGTTGAAGGGACCCCACGGCGAACTCGGGGAACGCCAGGGCCTGCAGGACGTCCACATGCCAGGTGGGGAAGAAGGGCTGCAGCCGCGGGGGCAGGAAGCCCTCCGGGGGGAACATCGCGTGGACCAGGGCTGCGACCGCTCCGGCGAAGGTACTCCGGGTGGCGGCAGCGATCGTAGCTGCAAGCAAAGCGGGGAACAACATGATCGCCACGGATACCGCGAGTTGCAGGGCGAACCGCCCGGCGAGTGCGCCGAGGGAGGGGAAGTCGGCGGCGGGCGCCCACGGGATGGGGTAGAACCAGCGCACGACCGCGGTGAGCAACACCGCGACCAGGCAAGTCAAGGCCATGCCGGCCAGGATGGTCAGACAGATGGCGCCCACTTTTCCTGCAAGGTGCACGGCCCTGGGGGGGCCTTCGGTCCACAGGCGGCGGATGGTGCTGAAACCGTACTCGTCGCCAAAGAGCTTCGCCGCCAGGACCACCACGATGATTACGCCCATAGTGCTGAACATCGCCAGCCCGTGCGAGGGGGCAAGTCGAGGGCTCAAGAGCAGGGCTATCCCCTTCACGGGGTGGCGCGGTGGCGCCAACTCGAAGAATTCCTGGAAATGCTCGGTCGTGATCAGGTTCAGGGTCCTGGCTGCATGTTGGATCCAGGCCGTGTACTGGTCGCCCAACACAAATATCAGGTTCCACACCAGAAGCGCGAGCCAGAGGCCGACCACCCAGAACGAAATCCTCTTGGGCAGCGCCTTGAGGAACTCCCGGCAGATTACTGTGCCCAGTGTAGAGTTCCTCCTCCGACCGTCTGCTGCCACCCTCATTTCACGGGGCCTCCTGGCGCTTCCACACCACGTGAAGCAGGCCGGCCAACAGAACCCCGTGGACCGCCAGCACGCCAAGGCTGACGGCCAGCGACGCTTCCGGAGGCGCCGGGAGCAAACCGCCGACCAGTCCGGGAAGGACCGGGCCGCCCACCTCCACCTGGAACACGAACTCCGGGAACGCCAGTGCGCGCAAGACTTGCATGTGCCAGATGGGAAGAATGCGCCGGATCGGCAGCGGCAGGCCAGGCTCCACGTTCATCAGGACGAGCACGAAGACGAATCCGGCAAGGGCGTTGCGGGCGACCGATGCGACCAGGCCGGCAAGGATGGTCACGAGAAGACAGATGGCCAGAGAGACGATCCATTGTACGGCCAACTGCCCGATGCGTTGCCCGGGGAGGGGGAACTCGGCGGCGGAAGCGACCGGGATCGGATAGAACCAGCGCACGACCGCGGTCAGCAACACCGCGACCACGCAAGTCAGGGCCATGGCGGCCAGGATCACAAGGCAGACGGCTCCGAGTTTGCCGGCCAGCCGCAGGGCTCTGGGGGGGCCCTGCGTCCACAGGCGCCGGATGGTGCCCAGACCGTACTCATCGCCGAAAAGCTTCGAGACCAGGATGACCGGAATCAACATGCCGAGGAGGCCGCTGAATATCGCCAGCCCGTGCGAGGGCGCGAATTGCGGGCTCAAGAGCACGGAGAATCCTCGTACGCGATCTTCCGAACGCTGCCGCAGCTCGTCGGGGGCGAGCGGGCTGTCGCTGATGACGCGGAGGGTTTCCACCGCGGACAGGTAGCTGTTGCCCATCAGGACCACCAGACCCCAGACCAGGAAGGCGATCCAGATTGCTGCCGCCCACAACAGGGTTCGCCTGGGCACGGCCTTGAGGAACTCGTGGCAGATTAGCCGGCGCACGCGTGCTCTCTCCTCGCGAGCATCTCCTGGTATACCTGCTGCCAGTTCTCGGTCACCGCCTGTGGCCGCCACTCGATGACGGGAATGCCCGTTCCCAGCAAGCCTGACATAACCTGGGCGGCGGCATCGGCCGCCGGGAGGTCGAGCTCCCAGCGGCCGTCACCGCGGCTTCGGACTTGGACGACAAGCGGGATCTCAAGCTGCGTGGCGGAGACCCGCGGGTCTGTGACCAGCAGGAAGGTGCTGCGTTGGGTGGTCTCGCGGGCGTGGAGTTCCCTCTCGAGTCTACCGCCGAGCAGGATGCCGACCCGATCGCATGCCTGGCCCAGCAATGCCCATTCGTGGCTGGCCACCACCACTGCCGCCCCGGTCGAGACCAGCTCGCGGAGCATGGCCTGCAACTCGCGGGCGGAGGTGGCGTCAAGGCCGTTGCCGGGCTCATCGAGCAGGAAGACCCTTGCCGGCTTCGCCAGGCTGATCGCCAGTCCTACCCGTTGCTGTTGGCCATAGGAGAGCGTCCTGACCTCCCGCCGCAATTCCTGCGCGGTCAGTCCGAGACGTTGCATGTTGGCCCTGGCCCGTTCGGGGTCAACGGCGAGGAAGCGAATGTTCCGCATGACCGTCTCATGCGGGTACAGGGCCCGGGTCTGAAAATGGGGAGCGATATCCCTGAGCCTGAGGGCGGGAGGCTGACCGAGGACCCGCACTGCACCCGAAGTGGGACGCAGCAGACCGCAAGCCAGAGAAATGAAGGTCGTCTTCCCTGCGCCGTTCGGGCCGGCCAGACCGTATATCTCGCCCGGTTGGATGGCCAGCGTCAGAGCGTCGAGCGCCGTCTTCCTGCCGTAGCGCCGGGTAAGGCCATGACATTCGAGCAGATGCTCGGGCATACGCTCAGGTCCGCCTTTCCGCCGGGCCGGTCAGTAGGCCCAGGAATTGCCCCAGCCATCAACGTTGGTGGTTATGGTGCTGGTAAAGCTCTGGATGGTGACGCCCGCGACCTGAAGCACGAACGTGACCTGGTCGATGGCTTGAGCCCTGTTTAGAGCCACGAAGTTCCACCACCGTTGGGCATTCTCCCACGACCAACCCAACCAGGTCGTGTAACTGCCCCACAGACTGCCCGGCGCCACGATGGTGCCATTGCTCCAGAACCATTGTGTGGTGGCCGAGTGGCGGGCTAGGGTCCACCCAAACACATTGTGGTACGTCTTCTCCCACGTGTGCGTACTCACCCAAATAGTCGATGCAGGGGACACGTCGCCGATTGCGGCCACCAATGGGGACGCCGGGTGGAGCTCTCGGCTAGACCGGACTAGGACCGGTACGACCGAAGCTGGATCTCGAACGCGAAGCGTGGAGTCGAGGGTTGCATCACGGAGAGCCGTCGAGGACTCGGCATGGGTCTCGGCCGCCCATACCGACTGGTATGGCATCAGCGCAAGCGCTACTACCAAGGCAACCAGGACCACCACGAATCCGTTCATCCTCCGAGTGACCACAGCAGACTACCCTCCTCTTCGGCTCCTTTTCCTGCTACCGCCCTCCAGACGCTGGGGCCGAGCGCCCGATCATGCCACCAAACTACCACATCCTCCCTTACGTGGCACAATGCACCAGTTTCAGTATGCCCCCCCCTTTTTTTTCTGTCAATCCCCCGCGATCACTCAGCTAAAATGTAGCCGAAGGGACATTGGCTCACTCAGACAAA
>DYFO01000010.1 GCA_020725145.1 Symbiobacterium thermophilum | reverse complement strand
CCCGCCCGGCAACGGACGGGTGTCCGGAACAGATTTCTATGTTCCGGGCAACGGGGAAGCAGGGGTGAACGTCTGGCGCAGGGAGCTGCGGCTTAACCGGCGCGGCATGCTCATCTGGATGGTGGTGGTCGCAAGCGTCATCCTTGTCTACCTCGGGTTCTTTCCCTACATGCTCGACCCTAACATGGTGGCGGCCGTGGAGGCTTACCCTGAGGCGATCCGGGAGATGCTGAGCCTCAGCGGTGCGATGCTTCAGGACGTGAACCTCTACCACGGCGGCCTGGTCATGACCTACGTGGTCCTGCTGGCCACCATCTACGCCACCATGCTCGCCGGAGGCCTCCTGGCACGCGAGGCCGACCTGGGGACGGCGGAGTTCCTGTACACCAGGCCGGTAACCCGCACCCGCATCATGCTGGGCAAGGTGCTGGCGTTCACGGCCATCGTGATCGGGCTGTGGGCGGCCGGCTTCCTGGTGAGCCTGGCGGTGGGGATGGCGGTGGCCCGGGCGACTTTCGACGTGGGCCGCCAGGCGTTGGTGCACCTTGCCGGATTGGCCGCCAGCCTGGCCGCCGGCGGCATCGGCTTTGCCGTCTCGCCCTTCCTCAACCGCACGCAGGCCACCACCTCGCTGGGAGTCGGCCTCGGCATGGCCTTCTTTCTGCTCAACGGCCTCAGCCGCATGACCGCCCGGCTGTCTTGCCTGAAGTACCTCACCGTCTTCCACTACGCCGACCTCGCGGGCGCGGCGGCGGGCAAGCCGTCCTGGGAGGGAATGCTGGTCCTGCTGGCCGTGTTCGGCGTTGCGACCGGCCTGGGATTTGCGTTCCTGAACCGCAAGGACTTTGCGGCCTGAGCCGGGCGTGAGTCGGCGACGTCTTCTTCCGGCGCGGCCGGTGCTGGCCCTGGTAGCCTGCGCCGTGCTCTGGGGAGGCACCTTCGTGGCCGCCCGCGTCGCCCTGCGCGAGCTGGGGCCGCTATCCCTTGCCGTGGCCCGCTTCCTGGTAGCCTCCCTCTTTTACCTGCCGGTCGCGCTGACGGCCGCGCGCAGGGGCATCCTTCCTGCCCGGGCCGACCTGCCGCTGCTGACCTTGCTGGGCTTGCTGGGCGTGACCACCTACTACCTGATTCAGTTCGAGGCCTTGCGCCACACCACCGCCACCAACGTCTCGCTGCTGATCACCCTCACCCCGGTGTGGACCGCGCTGCTCGGGCGCGTGTGGCTCGGCGAACGCCTGACGCGGCGGCAACTGGGAGGTATGCTGGTCGCGCTGGCCGGCGCCGTTCTGGTGGCCACCGGAGGCAGGCTCCCCGACCTTGCCCGGCCCCAAGACCTCGTGGGGGCCGGCTTGACCCTGCTCAACACCCTGGCCTGGGCGGTCTACACCGCGGCCGGCCGCACCGTGGTCTCACGTTACCCGCCGCTCGCCGTCACCGCCTGGGTGGTGCTGCTGGGCACGGCTCTTCTCGTGCCGCCGGCGGTGGTGACCGGCGCCTGGCCCGATCCGGCTTCCCTGTCCCCCGCCACCTGGGCGGGCCTTGTGTATCTGGGTGTGGCGGGGACGGTGATCGGCTACAGCCTGTGGTACTTCGCCCTGGAAGCGGTGCCGGCCAGCACCGCCGCCCCCTTCCTGTGGCTGGGACCGGTGGTCACCATCGGCCTTTCCTTTATGATCCTGAGCGAACGGCCGGGTGCCCCCCACCTGGCAGGGGGAAGCGCGATAGTGGCGGGACTGACGCTGCTTGGCCGAGAGCGGCCGACGCCTCAGTAGGTAAAGACGTGGTTGCCAATGCGCAGGGCGATGGGACGCGTGAAGATCCAGCGGTTGGTCGCTTTATCGGGGTTGTAAAAGTAAAGCGCCCCCCCGGTGGGGTCCCAGCCCGCAACCGCGTCATGAGCAGCTCGCAGCGATTCCGTCCCCGGGGGGCGCCAGAACCAGCCGTTCATGATCGGCTCAAACTGGCCGGGCTGAAAGAGCACCCCTCGCAGGGTGGACGGAAACAGCGGGTGCCGGATGCGGTTGAGGATCACCGCACCTACCGCAACCTTCCCCAGGTAGGGCTCAGCCTCGGCCTCGGCGTGGATCATCTGCCCCAAGAGGTACACCTCATCGCTCGTCAGCATGATCCTCCCGAGCGGCACCGCCAGCGTCTGGCCTACCACGATGCGGTCGGAGCCAAGCGCGTTAAGCCGCCAGAGCTCGGCGACGGTGGTGCCGAAGCGTTGCCCGAGCAGGTAGAGGCTGTCGCCGGGGCGCACGGTGTAGGCGGTCAGGCCGGGGATGGCAAGCACCTGGCCGGGGTAGATGGTGTTCGAAGTGAGGCCGTTGTACCGGGCCAGCGCGGTGGCGCTCACTCCGAAGCGTTGTCCGATGCTGAAGAGCGAGTCCCCGGGTACCACCGTGTAGCGCAGTGGAGCGGCCAGGGCCGCCCTTGTCAACAAGATCAGCAGCCAAATCGCGAAAAGCAGGCCGAGACCCCGCCGCACCGTACCACCTCTTTTTCCATATGACCGCTTGTCCTCCATTCTACCAGGGCAGGGAGCGTCCGGCCAGGAGAGGAAACGGCAGCTTCGCGGGCATTTTAGCCGCCGATCGAGATGATGGGGTCGGCCGCACGGTTTCCAGCACGGATCGAACGATCCCCGCCGTCTCAGGGCCGAATGGTAGCGTCTTACAGCGGCAGGAAACGACAACGTCAGGAAGGAATATCGGGAAATGACATCGTTGCCAGGAGGAGGGAGCGGCGGTGACCCGGCCCGAGCCCGGCTACCTGGGTCCGCTCTTCCCGGAGGGAGAGGAAATCCTGGTCACCGATAGCTTTTCGCGTTCGCTGGAGGAGCTTTCCGCCGCCGACCGCGCGCGGGTGCTCAAGCAGGTCGGACACCTGGTTCGCAACCGTCACTACCCCAGCTTGCAACTTCACCCCCTTCACGGCGTGCCGGAGGCCTGGGACTGCTACGTCAGCGACCGCCTGCGCATGGTGGTCAGCTTCCGCGGCTCCGAGGTCAGGTTGTGGGAAGTCGGCCGGCACGAGATCATCGATCGCATCTGCCGGGTCGGTCGCCTACCGCGGGCCCGCTTCCAGCCGCTGCTTCAGCACCGGTCGCCTCCGGCCGAAGCGGCCCGGAAGTACGAGCCTCCCCCGCCGCGCGAGGAGGCCGCCGGACCTTTCGCCGCTTTCCCCGATGCCTACCTTCGCATCCTCGGGGTTCCCCGCCATCTGGTCAAGGCGGTCAGGCGCGCGGGCCCGGAGCAACTCGCCGGGCTGGACGGCCTTCCGTCCCACACCCGGCAGTGGCTCGTGGACATCGCCACCTCGCCCGCCCACGCCGAGGTGCTGTGCGACCCCTCGCGCCTGGTCTACCGGACCACGCTCGATCGTCTGACCGGTTTCTGCGAGGGCAAGATCCGCCGTCTCATGCTCAACCTCACGCCCGACCAGGAGCGCTGTGTACGGCTGCCGGAAGGTACCTTCCTCGTCAAGGGCTGCGCGGGGTCGGGCAAGACCACGGTGGCCATCTACCGCGCCATCGAGCTGGCCACCGCGGGCCATACCGTGCTCGTGCTCACGTTCAACCGCACGCTGGCGGCGGCCATCCGTTCGCTCATCGAGGACTACTGCGGGCCGCTGCCGCCCGAGATCACCGTGGAAACCGTCTACCAGCTGGTAGGCCGGCTGCTGGCCCGGCGGGGGATCACGACGCAACTCGTCGAGGACGGCCAGCGCCGCCTTCTTATCGCCCAGGCGCGGGCCGAAGCCCGAAAGACCCACCGGCATGCCGTGCTGGAGCAGCCCGTGACCTTCTTCCGCGACGAGATCGAGCGGGTGATCAAAGGCTGCGACCTGGCCACGCTCGAGGACTACCTCGCGGTGGAGCGCTACGGACGCCGGACGGCGCTGGGGCCCGGGGGACGCCGCGCCGTCTGGCGGGTTTACGAGGTGTACCAGGAGGAACTGGAAGGCGCGGGTCTCGCCGACTGGGCCGACCTTCCCCGGCTGCTGCTGCGGGAGATAAAGACCGGCGGACCGCCCGTGCGCTACGACCAGGTGGTGGTCGACGAGTCCCAGGACCTCACGGTCGCGCAGATCCGCGTGATCCAGGCCTTGGCCGGCGGCGAGCGAGCCCCCTCGCTGATGCTGCTGGGGGACGCCGCCCAGACCATATACTCCCGGGGCTATTCGTGGAAGCAGGCGGGTCTGGACGTGAGGGGCCACGTCTTCACGCTGACGCGCAACCATCGCAACAGCCGCCAGATCGCCCAGGCCGCCGACCGGCTGCTCGAACACCAGCAGGCCTTCCGGCAGTCGGGGGAGTACGTTCGTCCCGAGCAGACCACCCGCGAGGGCCCGCGGCCGATCGTGCTGCGCGCCGCCCGCGGCCACCGTCCCTGCCAGGCGGTCCGCGAGCGCATCCTCGACCTGGTGGGCGACCAGGCTTTCCGCCCTTCGGACATCGCCATCCTGTGCCCTTCGGTGCGGGAGCGGTCGTCTTACGCCGCGGAATGCGAGCGGGCCTCGCTGCCCTATCAGTGCTACGATCCCGAGCGCGAACGTAACTTCGAGCTGCTGGAAGACAAGATCAAGGTGCTGACCATCCACGCCGCCAAGGGGATCGAGTTTCCGGTGGTCTTCGTGACCGGAGTGACCCTGGGGACCCTGCCGTCCACCGCCGCCTTACGCCTGTGGGACGACGGCGAGGACCGCCAACTGGAGCTCGAGCACCAGCGGACGCTGCTATACGTGGCGATGACGCGGGCGGCGGAGTGCCTTTTCCTGGTCACCGAGGAGGGAAGGGAATCACCCTTTCTTGGGGAGCTGGAAGGCCTCACGCTGCTCGAGCCCTACCCGCGGGAGCCGGACAAGACGAGAGGAGGTCGGGAGTGCCAAGGGCAACCGAGCGGCTCCGCCTGACCGCCTACGCCGGGGGAGCGCTGTCCTCGGCGCTGCTTTATCAGACCTTCGGTACGTATATCGGCTACTTCTACATCGACGTGCTCCGCCTGCCCGCCGCGGCGGTAGGCGGGGGCATGGTGGCCTTCGGCATCTGGAACGCCGCCAACGACCTGCTGGTGGGGTATCTGTCCGACCGTACCCGCACCCGCTGGGGAAGACGGCGGCCCTACATGTTCCTGGGCACCCTTCCCCTGGTGGTGCTTTTCGGGCTCGTGTGGGCGCCGCCCGACGGACTGGGAACCACCGGTCTTTTCGTCTGGTTCATGGTGGCGGTCTTCCTCTTCGACCTCGGCTACACGGCGGTCATCCTCAACTGGGCCGCCCTGTTCCCGGAGGTCGCCCCCGACCTTGAGCGCCGCGCCACGCTGGCGGCGGTGCGGCATGTCTTCCGCATCGCCGGCACCATCGCCGCCGTGGCCGGTCCGCCGCTCGCTTACTCGACCATCGGCTGGGGGCCCATGGGGATGGTCTTCGGGGCGGTGGCGGCGGCCTTCCTCGCCGTTGCCGCCTGGGGAGCGCGCGAAAGACCCGAGGCAAGCGCCGGCCGGCCGCTGGACCTTTGGCCCGCTCTTGGGCAGACGCTGGGCAACCGCGCCTTCGCCGCGCTGATGGTGGCCAGCATCGCCGTGAATTTCACCTACGCCGCCCTGTCGGCGGCCTTTCCCTTCTACACGAAGTACGTGCTGGGGGCGAGCGACCCGCAAACTTCCATCCTCTTCGCCGTGATCTTCCTCGTCGCCTTACCCGCGCTTGGCCTCTGGGGCCGGATGGCCACGCGCTGGGGAACGCGTGCCGCCGCCTTGGCCGCCGTGGGCGCCTTCGCGCTTGCGCTCGCCCCCTTCGCCGTAGCCCGGGGTTTCGTCGACGCTTTGGCCATCGCCATACCCGTCGGCCTGTCGCTGGCGGGGCTGATGATGACGCTGGACCTTCTGCTCGCGGAAGTGGTCGACGCCGACGCCGTCCGCACGGGACTGCGCCGTGAGGGCATGTACTACGGCGTCAACGGGGTGCTCATCCGCCTGGGGACCTCGCTGCAGGCTGGAGTCATGGGTTTTTGCCTCACCTGGAGCGGTTACGACCCCGCGCTCGGGGCGGGAGGCCAGCCGGCGGCCGCGCTCGGCGCGCTTCGCTTCCTGCTGACGGGCCTGCCGGCGCTGGCGATGGCGGTTGCCGCGCTGGGGCTGCTGGCCTACCCCCTCGGTGCCCGGACGCGGTGAGCGTGCAGGAGGATGGCCCCGCCTGCCGAAAACCCGGCAGCAAACGGGTATGGGGCATCACCGCCGCGCCGGCACGCTTCTTGCTCGCCATTCCGGCCCGAAGGAGGAAACGTGCATGCGAGCTGCCTCGGGCAAGCTACGTCCCCCGCGACTGCGCCCCGGGGATCGGGTGGGAGTGGTCGCGCCCGCCAGTCCCCACTACCAGCGCACCGCCCTCGAGCGCGGTATCCGGACGCTTGAGGAATGGGGCTTCGAGGTCGTGCGGGGAAAGCACCTCGAGCGCCGGCATGGCTACCTCGCCGGTACCGATGCCGAACGCGCGGAGGATCTTGTGCGCATGTTCGCCGACCCTTCGGTGCGGGCGGTGCTGTGCACCCAGGGTGGATACGGCTCGGGCAGGCTTGTCCGTCACCTGGACTTCGGGGTCATCGCCGCCAACCCCAAGGTGTTCGTGGGCTTCTCCGACATCACCGCCCTGCACCTGGCCATCGGACGACTGGCCAACCTGGTCACCTTCCACGGGCCGGGGGTGATGCGCTACAACCCGGAGGAACTCGGGGCTTACCGCCAGGAATACCTTTTCCGGGCGCTCATGGGCGAGCAGCCACTGGGCGAGGTCCGTCCCTCGCCGCGCGGGCCGTACGTCTATACCCTGGTTGACGGCCAGGCCCGTGGTGAGCTGGTGGGAGGCTGCCTGTCGCTTTTGACCTCGTCGCTGGGTACGCCCTGGGAGATCGAGACGCGGGGCCGCATCCTGTTCTTCGAGGAGGTGCATGCCGAACCTTACCTGGTGGACTGGCACCTTACCTGTCTGCTCAATGCGGGCAAACTCCAGGAGGCGGCCGCCATCGTGGTGGGCGAATGCGTGGATTGCGAGTATCAGGAGCTGAGGCCGGCCTTCCCCGAGGGCACCCTCAGCCTTGAGGATGTGCTGCACGAGCTGATCGTCCCGCTGGGCATACCCTCGTTCTACGGGCTGCCGCTGGGTCACGGCAAGGACATGGCCACCCTCCCCCTGGGGGTAACGGCCTTCGTGGACGCCGGGCAATGCCGGCTGGTGGTCGAGGAGCGCGGGACGGTAGACTGACAGGATGGGAGGAATGGGAACCGTGGATCGCGGCAGTTTGCTTGAGGAGATGTACCGGGTGGTCTACGAGGGAGAGGTGCACCGGGCGGCGGCTGTGGCCGAGCGCGCCCTGGAAGCAGGCCTGGATCCCCTGGAATGTCTTGATTTGGGCTTCATGAAAGCCCTGCAACAGGTGGGCGTGGAGTTCGGAACGGGCGAGAAGTTCCTGCCCGAACTGGTGGCCGCCGCCGAAGCGGTGCAACGGGCACTGCAGGTGCTCGAGCCCCGGCTGGCGGCCCTGCGCTCGCGGCGCCAGGCGCTGGGCCGGGTGGTGCTCGGCACCGTCGAGGGCGACATCCACGAGATCGGCAAGCGCATCGTGGGGTCGCTGCTGGGAGCGGCCGGTTTCGAGGTCGTCGACCTGGGGGTCGACGTGCCGGCGGGCACCTTCCTCGAGCGGGCCCGCGAGCTCCAGGCCGATATCCTGGGCCTGTCGGCCTTGCTGACCACCACCATGGAGCGGCAGCGCGAGGTGATCGCGCGGGTGCGGCAAGCCGGGCTGCCGGTGCGGGTGATGGTGGGCGGAGCCCCCGTCACCGCGTCGTGGGCGGAGGAGATCGGGGCGGACGGTTATGCCGAGGACGCCACCGCCGCGGTGGAACTGGCCCGGCGCCTGGTGGGGGTGGAGCGGTGTGGCTGACCGCCTGCCTCCGCGCCGCCCCGTCCGCCGGCTGCGGCCCGGGCTTTCGCTGGAGATACTGTCGCCCGACGCGGTGCGGGCCGTCCACCAGGCCGCCCTGGAGGTGATGGCCAGGACGGGCGTGCGGTTCCCCTCCGCCCGGGCGCTTGCGATCCTGGCCGACGCCGGGTGCCGGGTGGATTTCGAACGGCAAATAGCCTGCATCCCGCCGGACGTGGCCATGAAGGCCATCTCCTGTGCCCCCCGCCGCTTTGTGCTGGGAGCACGCGACCCCGCCGACAACCTCGAACTCGACGGCGAGCACTGCTACCTGTCCACCGACGGCTGCGGCATCGAGGTCTACGAACTTGCAGGCGGCGAGCGGCGGCGTTCCACCCGCGACGACGTCTACCGCTCGGCGCTGGTCGCCGATTACCTCGACGCTATCGCCTTTTACTGGGGTCCTACCGTCAGTGCCCAGGACACCCCGGCGGCCACGCGGCCGCTTCACGAGCTTGAGGCGGCCTTCCTGGGGACCTCCAAGCACGTGCAACCGGAAACCATCATCTCCGCGCCGATAGCCCGTTACTGCGTGGAGATGGCCCTGGCGGAGGTCGGCAGCCTTGAGGAACTACGCCGTCGCCCCATTTTCTCGGTGATGCAGTGCGCCCTGGACCCTCTGGGCCAGGACGGCGGGAGCCTGGAGGCGGCGCTGGTGGCCGCCGAGCACGGCATCCCCACGGGTTTCATGCCCATGCCCATGTCCTGTGCCACCGCCCCGGCCACGCTGGCCGGCAACCTGGTGGTCACCACCGTGGACGCGCTTGCCCCGCTGGTGCTCGTTCAGCTCGCCTACCCCGGAGCGCCGGTGTTCTTCGCCGCCGCCCCCACGGTGATGGACCTGCGCACCGGTGGCTATACCGGCGGCTCGCCCGAGGACTACCTCCTGGGCGGAGCCTTCAATCAGATATGCCGGTTCTATGGACTTCCGCTTTCCATGGGAGCGATGGCCACCGGAGCCAAGCTCCCCGACTGGCAGGCGGCGCTGGACAACACGCTTTCCACGCTGATGCCGGTGCTCACCGGCACCGCCATGCTGACGGGCGCCGGCATGCTGAACGGCTCCAAGATCTTTTCCTACCAGCAGCTCATCATGGATGCGGAGATCTACTCGGTGGTGGCCAAGGTGGCCGAGGGTATCCGGGTCGACGCCGAGACGCTGGCCACCGAGGTGATCCACGAGGTGGGCGTGGGCGGCAACTACCTGTCCCACCCCCATACGCTGCGATGGCTGCGCGAGATCTGGAGGCCTACCGTGGTAGACCGCTCACCGTACGACGCGTGGGAGAAGGCGGGACGCAGGGGAGCGTACGAGGCGGCCACCGACCTTGCGGCGAAGATCCTCGCCGAGCATCGCCCGCGCGAAGTGGATCCGGGGGTGCGCCGCGAATGGAAACGCATCCTGGCCGCCGCCGCGCGCGAACTGGAGGGCACCCCATGACGCTGGGACTTCTGCCGCCCGACGGACCGGAACGGCTGCACGCCGCCGCCCTGGCCTTGCTCGAGGAAGTCGGCGTGCGCATCGCTGCCCCGCCCGCGGTAAAGGTGCTGGCGGCGGCAGGAGCCCGCGTGGACGGCGACCGCGTCCGCATGCCGCGGAACCTGGTCGAGCAAGCGCTCGCGGCCGCGCCACCCCACGTCCCGCTCCACGACCGTGAGGGCGGCCGGGTGGCGGTGCTCGGCGAGCCGGGAACCTGGTTCAACCCCGGTTCCTGCGCCACCCGCTGGCTGGAGTCTGACGGCCGCACCGTCCGCGAGTCCACCGCTTCCGACCTCGAAACCCTGCTGGCCTTGAACGACACCCTGGAGCACATCGCCCTGCAGTCGACGGCGCTGGTGTGCCACGACGTCCCGCGGCAGGTGGGCGACAGCTACCGCCTCTGGGTTGCCCTCGCCACCTCCCCCAAGCCGGTGGTGACGGGAGCCTTCAGCGCCGAGGGGCTCCATGACCTCCTGGACCTGCTGGCGGCGGTGGCCGGCTCGCGGGACGCGCTCGCGGCCCGGCCCCTCGCCGTCTTCGACGCCTGTCCCTCGCCGCCGCTGAAATGGGCGCATCCGGCGGCGATGAACATCCTCGAGGGAGCCCGGGCGGGTGTGCCCCTGAACTTCATCTCCATGCCCATGCCGGGGGCGGCCTCGCCGGTGACCCTGGCCGGCTCGCTCCTTTTGCACACGGTCGAGAACCTGAGCGGGCTGGTGCTGGCGCAAGTGGCCCAGCCCGGAGCCCGGGTGATCTGGGGAGGCGCCCCGGTGGTGTTCGACATGCGCTACGGGACCTCCGCCATGGCGGCGATGGAGGCAACGCTTATGGGCCTGGCCGCCGCGGAGATGGGCAGATGGTACCGTCTGCCCACGCATACCTACGCCGCGCTCAGCGACGGCAAGGTGGTCGACGCCCAGGCGGGGGCGGAGACGGCGGCCGGGGCGGTGCTGACCGTGCTGGGAGGCATCAACCTGGTCTCCGGACCCGGGATGCTGGAGTTCGCGCTCACCCACAGCCTGGAGAAACTGGTGATCGACCATGAGATCTGCGGTCAGGCGCTCGGCCTGACACGCGGTTTGCGCCTGGATCCCGAGGCGCTGGCCTCAGAGTTGATCGCCGAGCTCGGTCCCGGAGGCAACTACCTCGCCTGCTCCCACACCCGGCGGCACTTCCGCTCGGAGTTCCGGCTGCCCGGCCCGGTGCTGGACCGCCGTGACCGCCGGACCTGGCACGCGGAGGGGGCCCGTGACAGCTGGCAGCAGGCACGCGAGGAGGCGGCCTCGCGGCTGGCGCGTCCGCCCCGGCGTCTGCAAGGCCCGCGCCGCGAGGCACTGGACGCGGCGATGCGGGAGGTGTTCCGCCGCCGCCAGGTCAGTCCCCCGCCGCACTTCCTCGCCCACCTGAGACCGGATCGGTAAGGAGGGAGGTATCACCCGTGCAGCCCGAGGCCTACCGCAAGCTGCTGGAACGCCTGTCCGAGATCGCCGACCTGCACCGCACGGCCGCGCTCTTGCTTTGGGATCGCCTCACCTGCATGCCCCCGGGAGGTGCCGCCGCCCGGGGCGAGCAGCTGGCCACCGTGCGCCGCCTGGCACATTCGCGGCTCACCAGCCCCGAATTCGGCGAGCTCCTTGAAGCCCTGCGCGAGTACGAAAGCTCGCTTCCGCCCGACGGCGACGAGGCCAGCATGGTGCGCGTGGCCCGCCGCCACCACGACAAGGCAACCCGCATACCGGCCGAGCTGGTCGCCGAGCGCGCCCGTGCCGCCGCCGCCGGCCACGAGGCCTGGCTGAAGGCGCGGGAGGCCAACCGCTTCGAGGTCTTCCGGCCCGCGCTGGAACGGACGGTCAGGCTGTCGCGCGAGATCGCTTCGGCACTGGGGTATACCCTGAGCCCGCTCGACCCCCTGATCGACCTCGCGGAACCGGGCGTGGACACCGCCTTCTGCCGCTCGCTCTTCGACGAACTGCGCAAGGCGCTGGTGCCGCTGGCCCGGGCCATCGCCGCCAAGTCCCCGGGTGACGAGGACGCCATCCTGCGGCAGCCCTTCGACCCCGACCTTCAGCTGGCCATGGGCAAGGAGGCGGTGGCCGCCATAGGCTTTGACTTCCAACGCCGGGGCCGCGTGGATCTGAGCGTGCACCCCTTCACCACCAGCTTCTCGCCTGACGACACCCGTATCACCACCCGCATCGACCCCCACGACTTCACCAACTGCTTTTACTCGCTCCTGCACGAGGCGGGCCACGGCCTGTACGAGCAGGGTCTGCCGCGGCAGTTCGACCGCACGGTACTGTGCGCCAGCGCTTCCGCGGGCGTGCACGAGTCGCAGTCAAGGCTGTGGGAGAACTTCGTCGGCCGCTCGCTGGCCTTCTGGCGGTTCTTCCTGCCGCGTGCCGCCCGGTATTTCCCCGAGCAGCTAGGGGCTTGGACCCCGGAGGACCTGTACCGGGCGGTCAACCGCGTGACCCCGTCCTTCATCCGTACCGAGGCCGACGAGGTCACCTACAACCTGCACGTGATGCTCCGCTTCGACCTGGAGCAGGAGGTGCTGGAAGACCGGCTGGCGGTCGCCGACCTCAAAGAGGCCTGGAACCATAAGATGCAGGAGTATCTCGGCGTGGTCCCCCCCGACGACCTCCGGGGGATCTTGCAGGATATCCACTGGTCGGGAAGCTTCGGCGGCGACTTTCAGGGCTACACGCTGGGCAACGTGATGGCCGCCCAGCTCTATGAGGCCGCCGGCGCCGAGTGCCCCGACCTCGGGGCGGCCTTCACCCGCGGTCACTTCCAGGACCTCGGGGAATGGATGCGGCAGCGCGTGCACGCCCAAGGCGCCAGGTTCGAGCCGCTGGAGCTGATCCGGCGCGCCACCGGCCGGCCGCTTGACGCCGCCGCTTATTTGCGCTACCTGCGGGAGAAATTCGGGCAGCTGTACGGCGTGTAACCCACATGTCGCCCCGGAATGGAGGGGGGGATAGTGAAAGAGACCTCTCCGAGGTTGTGAAGGGCAGGCAGAAAGTGGAGCGCGAAAAGGGGCGGATGAAGCAGCAGATCGGCTAAGATGCGCCCTGGTGGATCTCGTGGGCGGTGACTGGCCGACACCCCGTAATCCGGCTGACAGGCGCCAGCTGGCTTCGGGTGGAGGATGAACGGCGAGGGGATTTGCATGCTCGGTCGCCATTTCGGTGTGGACGGGTGTGCCGGTGGTTGGGCGCTGGTGGAGTTGGTCGGTGGCAGGCCGGTCACGCACCTCTTCGTCGCGGAATTTGCAGGCGTCCTCGAGCGGACCCAAGATGTTCGCCTCGTCCTCGTCGACATCCCCATCGGGTTAGCGGATGCAGCCCGCGCGGAACGCCGGTGTGACGTGCTCGCCAGGAAGGCGCTGGGGGGCAGGTCGGGCTGCGTCTTCCCGGCTCCCGTCCGCGAGGTACTGGATCTGTCCGAACAGTGCACTCAGGCGAAAGCCTCAGCGCACCAGCGCCAGCTCACTGGGCGCGGGCTCACCATGCAGGCGTACTGCCTGCTTCCGAAGATCCGCGAAGTGGACAGCCTCATGCGACAGAACCCCCGGCTGCAGGAGACCGTGAGGGAAAGCCACCCTGAACTGTGCTTCGCAGCCCTCAATGGCGGGAAACCTGTGCAGCACGGCAAGCTGAGTCAGGAAGGACGCCGCGAGAGGCTCGCGGTGCTGCACCGTTACGTCCCGGACGTGGACGCGTTCATCGCTGGGGTGCCCCGGAGCAAGAGGCGGGGGAGTCCCGCTAGCGACGACGTGCTGGACGCCCTGGCCCTTGCCGTCAACGCCTGGCTCGGCAGCGGGCACGGCTTCCAGGTGTTGCCCGACGAAGGAGAGGAACTGGACCGGTACGGGCTGCGCATGGAGATGGTCACCGCCTGTCTGGATAGCGCCATCGCGGTCGGGGCGGCTGCCGCCACCCGTGGGTAGTCTCCCCGGTGGGTCGCCTGGAGCGACCTGCGGGAGAACCTCCGTCAGGTCATGCAAGACCCCGAGGCCCGGCTCCAGGCATCCCTCCCCGTTTTGCGGTCCCAACGCTTCGGCTCCTTGGGTCAAGTGGGTGCTCAAGGAAATCGCTCATGTTCAGGTTCCAGCATGACACCGCCGGGGTTGCCTACCGGTTACTTTACACGCACTGTCGCCCCGACAGCGGCTTGACGTCGAATGTTGCCTCATGATAGAGTTTTCCCGAACGATAGACTCAAGCCTAGGAGGCGGCCTTGAAGCGCATCCACACCGTCCGGCACCCGGAAGACTTCAAGGCCCTGGCGGACGCCCGTCGCATCCGCATGCTCGGCTGGCTGGCCCGCGAGGCGCTCACCGTCACGCAGCTGGCCGACAAGCTCGGCGAGCTCCCGGCGACGGTGCACCACCACGTGAAAATGCTCGAGCGCGCCGGGCTGGTGGAGCTGGCCCACACCCGCGAGAAGTCGGGGATCCTCGAGAAGTACTACCGGGCGGTCGCCGAGCGCATCGTGGCCGACCACGAGGTGGGCGAACTGACCGAGCCGGCCGCCATCGCCCTCGATGCCGCGGGGGGCGCCCTGCGCGCCGGCCTGAACCGCCTCGACGCCGACCGTGCCGACCTGGCCTACATCGCGGTGGAGGAGCTTGCGCTGACGCGTCAGCAGGCCAGGGAGCTTGCCGGCCGGCTAGGTGAGGCCCTCGCACCGAGCGGTGGCACGCCGGGCAACGGCGACCGCTGGCTTGCGTTGTTCGTCCTCTACCCCGTCCGAGAAGAAGGAGGCTGAGTCGGATGCTCGCCGACCCCCGACAGCGCCGGTACCTTTCCGTGGTGCTCCCCACTGTGGCCGTGGTCCTGTTCCTGCTGCCCCTTTTCCTCTGTTACCTCTGGAACACCACCATGCCGGGGGTGTTCGGACTGCCCCCGCTGGGGTACTGGCAAATGTTCCGGCTGTTTCTTCTGGTGTCGAGCTTCACCGGAGGAACCGGGGCGGTAGTGCGCGAGACGGCTCCGCACCGCCGCGAGTACGTGCTCGGGACCGGTGGCCGATAATGGAATACCGGGCGATCGGCCCGCTGACCGTCTCGCGCGTGGGCTATGGCTGCTATGGCGTGGGTCTGGGCACAAGCGACAACTCCCCCGAGGACTGGATACGGCTGATCCGCCGGGCACACGACCGCGGCGTGACCTTCTTCGACACCGCCGACCGCTACGGCCCGGCGGAGGAAGTGCTGGGCCGGGCGGTCGAGCCGTTCCGCGCGGCGGTGGTGATCGCCACCAAGGTCGGCCTCACCGCCGACGGGGGACGCGACGCCTCGCCTGCCCGCATACGCCAGGCTTGTGCAACGAGTCTGCGACGGTTGGGCACGGACTGGATAGACCTTTACCAGATCCATTTTGACGATCCGGTCACGCCGGTGGCCGACACCGTGGCCGCGCTCGAGGAACTGCTGGCACAGGGAAAGATCCGGACCTACGGCGTGGGCCATCTGCCGCCGGCGCGGGTCGAGGAGTACGCGCGGCTGGGACGTCCGGTCAGTTGCCTTTACGAGCTGAGCCCGGTGGCCCGCCTGGCCCGGCGCGACCTCGTCCCCCTGTGCCAACGCCACGGCCTGGCCGGTGTCGCCTTCAGCCCCACCGGCCGCGGGCTGCTGACGGGCGCCGCCGGCCAGACGCGCCGGACGGCCCCGGGCGACATCCGCGCCCTCGACCCCCTCTTTCAGCGGGAGAAGCTCGCCTCGGGCCTGCGGGTACGCGACCGGCTGGCCGTGATCGGCTGCTGCCTGGGCCGGACGGCGGCCCAGGTGGCCATCGCCTGGACGCTTGCGCAGCCCGGCACGGCGGCCGTGCTCACCGGGCCGTCGCGGGCCGACCACCTCGAGGAAAACCTGGGCGGAGTAGGCTGGACGCTTCCCCCCCAGATTCTGGCCGACCTTGAGGAGTTCCTGGCCGCCCAGGACGTTTACCTGCGAGATGAGGCGGTCCGCGCCGTGCGTCAGATCCTGGCAAGCCCGCTGCCCCGGGAACGCGACGCGGCCTTCCGCGATCTCGTTTACGCGCTCGAGGCAGCCGTGGAGTATGGGCTGGTCGCCGAGGCGACGGTGTTGCCGCTGGCCGTGGAGCTTTTCGGCATCCGCAGGCAGACCGGGGGAAACTACCATCCTTCGCTGGAGGACCTGCGGGCCCGCATGTGGGCGGTGGCCGGAGGAGGCGACCCCTCGGGCGGCGAAGCGGGGAGCGGGGGGTAAAGCCATGGACGACCAACTCAAGCTCCGGCTGCGCGAACGCCTCGGCGCCATGGGGGTCCCGCTGCTGGGGGTGATCTCGCCCGCGACCGCCGACCGACACGCCGGTATCCACGTGGGCTGGACCATCAACCGCCCCACGGTCAGGGTGGCCCAAATCCTGCCCGAGACCCGGTCGGTGGTGGTGATCGGTTTCCCCATCTGGGACGACTCGATGGACCTGGCACTTCGGACACCGCGAGGGGGATGGATGTATCCCGGTTACCTGCCGGTGACCCTGGCCTGTCGCGAGGCGGCGGCGGTGCTGGCCGCCGCGGGGCACCGGACGGCGTTCGCTTACGACAAGCTTTCCTTCAAGAGCCTCGCGGTCGAGGCCGGTCTTGGCAGGTTCGGCCGCAACTCCTTGCTCGTCAACGCCATCTACGGACCCCACCTGCGCCTGGGCGTGATCCTCACCGACGCCAAGCTGGAGACGGATACCCGGCGCGAGGAGGAGCTGTGCGGCGACTGCCGGGCGTGCCTGGACGCCTGCCCCGTGGGGGCGCTACAGCCGCACCGCGTGGACCCCGACCGCTGCCTGGTGGGGGTAACGCTTGACCCCGCGGCCGACCCCGCACGGCAAGAGGCCGCGCTCGGGCGACAGCAGCCGAGCGGCCTGCACGGCCACATCATGTGCCGGGCATGCCAGGAGGTCTGCCGTTACGGCGCTTTCCGGCGCGATGCCCCGGGGTGGCAGGCACCTAGCACGGCCTGATGCCCAGGGCCTCCCTCACCTCATCGGGCGTGGCGCAGGGTCGTTCGAGCTCGCGGGCGATGCGGGCCATTCTGGCGACGAGCTGAGCGTTGCTCGTGGCCAGTTCGCCCTTGCGGTAGTAGATGTTGTCCTCGAAACCCACCCGCACGTGACCGCCCATGGCGATGGCCATGGCCCCCAGCGGCAGCTCGTGTCGGCCCACGGCCGCAACGCTCCAGGTGCTGTCCGCCGGCAGCGACGCTACCAGGTGCACAAGGTTGGCGGCGGTGGCGGGGATGCCGCCGGGCACGCCCATCACCAGATCGAAGTGCAGCGGCGGGCGCACGAGGCCCCGCTTGACCAGCGAGATCGCGGTGGCGATCATCCCCGCCTCGAACACCTCGATCTCGGGCTTGATGCCCAGCTCAAGCATGGTCCGCGCCAGGTGCTCGATGAGGTCCGGGGGGTTGAGGAAGACCCCGTCGCCGAAGTTCACCGACCCGCAGGTCAGGGTGGCCATCTCCGGACGCAGCGCGAGCGGCTGCGCGCGTTCCTCGGCGCTCATACCGATGGCGCCGCCCGTGGACACCTGAACGATCACGTCGGTGCGCTCGCGGATGCGCTCGATCACCCGGGCGTAGGTGTCGCGGTCCTGGGTGGGATTGCCCTCGGGGTCGCGCACGTGCAGGTGCACGATGGCCGCTCCCGCCTCACGCGCGCGGGCGGCCTCCTCGGCGATCTCCTCCGGCGTCAGGGGCAAAAAAGGCTGCTGGGCACGGGTGATTTCCGCCCCCACCAGCGCGGCGGTGATCCAAAGCTTGTTCAACTTCCCCCACCCTTCCGCTGCCTTGCCGCAGGCACCACACAGGTCCCCGAAGCCCGGGCCACCAGCACCGGCGGCTCGAGCAGATCGGCGGCCGACGTGCCCCCATCATGGGCCAGCGAGCGGACGTACTTCCAGGCCTCGAAGCTCATGGCCCGCGAGGTGTTACCCATGCGGGTGATGCGGGCACGGATCTCCAGGAAGTCCCCCGCGTACACCGGTGCCCGGAATTCCACCAGATCGTAGGCCACGAACAGGCCCTCGTCACCGTCGCTACGAATACAAAGCTCGGTGGCAGCGTCTCCGAACCAGGAGAGGATGCGCCCGCCGGCCACGAGGTTGCCGGCGTAGTGCGCGTCCGCCTGGCCTACGCGGAACCTCAACACCGCCTCGTGTTCTGCCAAGCCCCTCACCTCCCGTCACGGAAGCCGGTTACCCGGCGTCGGTCCAGTTCCTTCACGATGAAGGACGCCACCTGGGAAGGGGTCGTCCCCGGGCCGAACCCGGCATCGAAACCCAACTCCACCGCCAGCTCGTGCGAGATGCGCGGTCCGCCCGCGATGAGCACCACGCGCTCGCGGACGCCCTCGGCCTCCAGGAGTTCGGCCAGCCGGGTCAGGTTGGCAAGGTGCACATCCCGCATCGTCACCACCTGCGAGACCAGGATCGCGTCCGCCCCCTCTTCCACCGCCCGTGCCACCAGCGTCTCGTTGGGCACCTGGCTGCCCAGGTTGACCACCCGGAACTCGGGGTAGCGTTCCAGCCCGTAATCGCCGGCGAAACCCTTCATGCTCAGGATGGCGTCGAGCCCCAGGGTGTGGGCGTCGGTTCCCGTGCACGCCCCCACCACCACCACCTTGCGGCCGAGGCGCTCGCGCACGAACCTGTTCACCGCCCCGAAGTCCATCACCTCGCCCTGCAGCCGTGGAACCTCGAGCGTCGCCAGGTCCACCTGATGCGTGCACCTGCCGTAACCCACGAAGAAGGTCAGACCCTCCCCGAGGTCGCGGGAAAAGACCACCTGAGGGGAAGCCAACCCCATCTTTCGCATCAACGCGCGGGCGGCCTCGCTGGCCAGTTCCCCGGCCCGCACCGGCAGGGTGAAGCTGACCTGGACGGCGCCGTCGTCGCGCCGGTCACCGTAAGGGCGTACCACCGGGTCTGCCTCATGCACCGCACCGGCCTCCTTCCAGTTCGTCGAGGAACGGGTTGTAGTAGTCGGGCTCGCGCGCCACCACTCCCTCCAGGCCCTTGCCGCCGTCGCGGTCGCGCCTGACGGCGGCGAACATGCCTTCCTCCAGGGCCTGCCAAAGCCCGATGTCGCGGATCTGCCGCAGCATGGCCACCGCCCGCTCCAGCACCTCGCGGGCGCGGCGGGCGATGCGGCCGTCCGGCCGCAGCAGGAACTCCTCCCCCAGGTGCCGCGCGTTGTTCATCACGTAGCGGGCGTTCTCCAGCGCCAGGTAACGGTCGGAGACGAACGGAGTGTGGATGGCCTCGGTGGGCATGCCCAAAAGCTGTATGCCCTGCCCGGTAAGCACTCCTACCAGGTTGAAAAGACCGTCCTGCAGGTGGGCCCGGAAGATGTTGCCCGTCTTGTACTTGGTGGGCGGCATGAACTTGATGGGACAACCGGGGAAAAGCGCACGGACCAGGGCAGCCTGGGCGATCTCGTGGAGCAGGCCGTCGGGCAGGTCGGGGTCCATCTGGAAGGCATGGCCAAGACCCAGCTGCTCGCGGGCCAGCCCCGCCCGCAGCGCGAACTCCTCGTTGATGAACTGCGAGGCGATCACGGTGTGTGCCGCCGTGAAGGCATCGTCGGTGGTCAGGTAGTTGTCCTCGCCGGTGTTGATGATATGGCCGGCCCGCGCGCTGATGCGACGGGACAGGTACTGGTCGATCAAGGTGCGCCGGGGGTTTATGTCCCGGAACAGGATGCCGTACATGGCGTCGTTCAGCATCATGTCCAGGCGTTCCAGGGCGCCCATGGCCGCTATCTCGGGCATACACAGTCCCGAGGCGTAGTTCACCTGCCTGACGTAGCGGCCGAGTTCTTCGGACACCTCGTCGAGCGCCCGCCGCATGATGCGGAAGTTCTCCTGCGTGGCATAGGTGCCGGCATAGCCCTCGGTGGTCGCCCCGTGTGGCACGTAGTCGAGGAGGCTCTGACCCGTGGAGCGGATGACGGCGATCACGTCCGCGCCCATGCGCGCGGCCGACCGTGCCTGAACGACGTCCTCGTAGATGTTCCCGGTGGCCACGATCACGTATAGCCAGGGGCTGGGCGACTGTCCCAGACGCTCCACCATGACGTCACGCTCGCGGCGCCGGGCGTCGATGGCCTCCATGGCAAGGCGGGCGGCCCCGGTGCCCAGCTGCCGCACCCGCGCGGGGTCGGCGGCGGGCAGCCGGCCGAGGTCGAGCTCGCCCTCGGCCACCGCGCGCGCCACCTCCTCGGGCTCGCGGCCGGTCACCGCCACCGCGTTGAACAGCCAGTAGCTGGCGCCGTGGCCCAGCCTGTCACCCAGCCGGTCGACCACCAGGTTGACCAGCGGCGTGCCCTCGGCATCGACCTCCTCCACGCCCGCCAGGCGCAGCGCCGCCCGCTCCATGCTGGTGGTGGTGTGCTCGCGCACGTACGCCAGGACCTCGTCCACGATGGCCCGCGCGTCCTCCCGGGCCTCCCTCACCAGTCCGGGGTCAAGCCGCAGGCCCGAGGCCAGTCCCCGGCATGTCTCAGTCAAGTCGGTTTCCCTCCCCCTTCTCCGACCCCTGCCCGAGGTAGCGCTCGGCGAAGGCCAACACCTGCTCGTCCAGCCCGAGCAGCCGCGCCACCAGCAAGGCCTCATGCGGTGTCTCCTTGTGGGGAGATACCTTCTCCAGCCGGTAGTCCATGTGCTCGTACAGCCAGCGCACCCCGTCACCGGGCCCGATCTGCGTCAGTACCTCGTGCCCAAGCCCGCGCACCTGCCAGTGCGGCGTCCCCACCAGCTCGGCCAACCCCGAATGGTGGGTGGCCAGCAGGCAGACGCTGGGCCCCGTGGCCAGGCACCGCAAGACCGCCGCGGACAGCGCCCTGCCCTCGCGGGGATTGGTCCCCTTGGCGAACTCGTCCAGCAGCAGTAGCCCGCCCTCTCCCCGCCGGCCCAGGGGCTCGGCAAGACTGCTCACCTCGGCCGCAAAGGCACTCAGCCCGGGCCTTTGTCCCTCCTGGCCACCGTAGTACACGAAGGCCACAAGCGACCATTCCATGCGGGCTGCGGGCACCAGCAGGCCCATCTGCGCCATCGCCACGCCCAGTCCCAGCGTCTGCAGGGCGACCGTCTTGCCGCCCATGTTGGGCCCGGTCAACACCGCCGCCCCCGGGGCAAGCTCCAGGGTCAGGGGAGTGAAGCGGCGCCCCTGGCGACCGAGGTCCTGCTCCACCGCCACGTGTCGGGCGTCCTGCAGGGTGATTCCTTGGCCCGGCGGAAGGACGCGCGGCCGCGTACCCCCGACCTGGCGCGCGAGCCTGGCCCTCGCCAGCAGGAAATCGAGGCGGCCGAGCACGCCCATGTTCTCAAGCAGGACTGGGGCGGCATCGGCCACGGCGCACGACAACTTCGCGCGTACCTTCCCCTCCTCCTGACGCTCGCGCTCGCGCAGGTCCGCCAGTACGCGTTCGGCCTCGCGGGCACGCGGCCCTGGACGCAGCCGGAAGTACAGGTGGCCTCCGGCCTCGCGGACGAGGAGAAGATCCTCGTCGCGGCGGGCCATCCGAACCCGATCGGACTCGGCGGTCGACACCGCGATCTCGCCGTCGGCATCAACCGGCAGCCCGAGCCGCTCGGCGACCGCGCTCGCCTGTCGGCGCCGCTCCCGCTCGAGCGTGGCCTCCACCGCGCGCTTGTGCCGCCTGACCCGCGCCAGCACCGGTGAAAACGCATCGTCCACGTAGAAACCGGGCGCGCCGCGGCCCTGGGGATCGAGGGCGCGGCTCAAGGCCTCCAGTGAGCCCAGCTTGAGGTCTGCCGGCCGCTCCCAGGGAAAGCGCTCGAGCAGTGCGTCAAGCTCCCGGCAGAGCGAGGCGAAGCGTTTCAGCTCGTAAAGCTCCACCACATCCAGCACGGCGCCCCGGCCGGCGGCCAGGACCGACCCCCGCAGGTCACGGCAACGCGATAGCCTCCCCTGCAACGCGCGCAGCACCCCCGGGGCAGCCTCGCAAGCCCGTCGCGCGGCCTCCACCCGATCGAGCTCGGCCTCCAGCACCTGCTCGTCACCGGGCAGGAAGGGGCGGGCCTTCGCCTTCTCCTCACGCCCGAAAGGGCTGGCCGGCTCCACCATCGCCCAGACGCGGTCGAACCCGATCCCCTTGTCGGTGCCGGGCACAAGCAGCCGGTTCATGCCGCCGGCTCCAGGTTCAGCGCCCGGCCCAGCACCAGGTCGAAGACGGGAACGGGGTGCACGGCCCGCGCCACCTCCCCGAGCAGCGCCTCGGGGTCGAGGGCCACGCCGTCGGGTCCAAAAGGGTTCAGGGTGACCGCAACCACCCTGATGGGGTGAAGCACCGCCAGCCTGCCGCCCGCCCGGGTGAAGCGGGCCAGCGCCCGGCTTCCCAGGAAGACGTGAGTCCCGTCGGGCACCACCACCAGCACCCGCGAGGCGGGCGGCCGCAGCCCGGCCAGGGCTTCGGCCACCCCGTCCGCCAGGGCGCCCGCGATCACCAAGGCCCTTGCGCCTTTGTCCACCGCCTCGGCGACGGTACCGCCGCTTCCCAGCGCGGTGCGCAGGGCGAGGGGGCGCGGACGGCCGTCGGCGTCGATGACCGCCACCCGCCACTGGCCTAGCGCCCGGGCGGCGGCCTCGCGCAGCCCGGGGTCCTCCACCGCCGGCAGCCCGAGGAAGCCCAGTAGCAAGCGCGTACGCTCCGCCACCTCGCCCACCCCTCCTCCCACCGCGGCCCCGGTGGCCACCACCGTGCCTTCGGTCACCGCCGGTGCGGCACAAGCCACTCGATCCACGGAGCCTTCCACCACCACCAGCGCCGCGCCGTGATGCCGGAGGGCCTGCACCGCATCCTGCAGCCCCTTGGCGGTCGGCGGTCCCACCAGCGGGAGCCTGCCGGGCTCGCGAATCCTGCCCACCACCAGGTGCCCGAGGGGGCCCGCGGCGGGCAACACCTCCAGCACCTCCACGAAAGCATCGGCCTGGCCGAGCGCCCCCTCCGCGGTGGCCACCAGGCACCACCGCGGGACGTACACCGCCGGGCCCTGCTCGTGCTCGCCGTCGGGCCGGTCGCCTTCACGCCCGCCGGACACCAGCCCCAGCGTGATCCCCTCGGCCTCGGCCCGGCGCGCCAGGTGGCCGAGCACCGAGGTCTTGCCCACTCCCCTGGCGGTGCCCACGACGGCCAGGCTGCCCAGCCCCGCCGTTCGCACCAGCCCAAAGAGATCGGACTTTTCCACGTCACACCTCTTTCACGCGAACCAGGCCTCGAACATCTGGCGCAGGCGGGGGTTTTCCTCAAGGCAGGCCAGGGCCACGCGGTCGTGCCCGCGGGCGTACCCGTTGCCGATCACCATGGTGACGTCGCGGCCGATGCCCTCCGCCCCCAGCGCCGCGGCGGTGAAGCTGGTGGCCATGCTGAAGAAGTAGACGGTGCCGCCTTCGCGGGTGCAGAGCACGGAGGTCATCTCGGTGCCGGGGACGTTGACGCAGTTGATGGTGACGTCGGCATCGCGTCCGCCCGAAGCCCGGTGAAAGGCCTCCAGGGCCGCCAGCGGATCCCGGGCATCGGCGGTGAACACCGCATCGGCCAGTCCCAGCGCCTCCGCCCGCTGGGCCGAGGCCCGGCTGTGGGCCATGGCAAAGACCCGCCCGGTGACGCCGGCCCGCTTGCGCCCCTCGTGTAGACACAAAAGCCCCGACTTGCCCCCGGCCCCGATCACCAGCACGTCGTCTCCCGGCCTCACCAGCCGGGCCGTCTGGGCGGGAGCGCCGGCCACGTCGAGCACCGCCAGGGCAAGCGTCTGGGGAAGATGGGGCGGGATGGGGGCGTAGATGCCGGAGGCGAAGAGCACCGCCCAGCCGTCGACCTCCACCTGGTCGCGCTCGCGGTCCACCCGGCGGATGCGCTCAAGTAGCAGGGGAGTCAGCGACAGCGAGACCAGGGTGGCCAGGCGGGTACCCGGAGCCAGCGTGGCCGCCGCCGGATGCCGGGGCCCGACCTCCCGCACCGTTCCCAGCAGCATGCCACCGGAACCCGTGACCGGATTGTGCAGCTTGCCGCGCTGCCTGACGATGTCCAGGATGGCGTCGGCCAGGTGATGGGTGACCTCTCCTCCGACCTCGGCCGCCTTCGCCTCGGCCGCCTGCTCCAGCTGGGTGAAGCTGGCGGCGTCGACGTTCAGCGTGTCCACCCGGATCAGCAGCTCGTTGTCGAAGATCTCCGGACGGTTGTCGAGCTTCCAGGCGGGCTGGGGCAGCGAACCCCGGGGCTCCAGGCTGCGGTGACTTCCGTAGGGACATCCAGTTCTTCCGTCCACCCGATACCTCCTGTGTTCCCAAAAGGGAGTCTTCGCCGCGTATCTGTATGCAAGGCCCGTGCCATGCTCTCGGCGCAGGGCGGCGGGGTGCCCGCTCGCCATGCCACTGCCGAATATTCGGCACCAGCGGCCGCAAGTCTTTTGCGTGAGGAAAAGTGCGGGGAGCGCCCGGAAACGCAGGGGTTGGACTGCGCCCGGATCGGCCCTTACTTGCCAGGGTCCGGGGCGTAGCGCGCCCGCTCGCCGCCGATGAGGCGAGGCCGCGTGCGGGCCATGGTAAGATGCGCCTGGCCCACCCGCCGAGGTTCGTAGCGCACCGGCACCGCCACCCGGCGCAGGTGCATTCCGATCAGGGTGTCACCGATGTCCATGCCCGCGTGGGCGGCCACCGCCTCCACCACCACGGGGTCGTCGAGCTTTCCCAGCGCCACCGTGGCCAGGGCTCCGCCCGCGCGGAGGTGGGGAACCACCCACACCACTTCCAGGTTGTACCGTTCGGCCGCGGCCCGCTCGACCACCAGCGCCCGGTTCAGGTGCTCGCAGCACTGCACCGCCAGGAAAAGCTGCCTTTCGCGGACCACGGGCTCAAGGCCCCGGTAGACGGCCTCCGCCACCTCGAGGTTGGAAGCGGTGCCGATCTTGTGTCCCCGTACCTCGCTGGTGCTGCAGCCCACCACCAGGATCTGCCCGGGGGAAAGCCCTGCCACCTCCCCAAGATGCCTGGCGGCTTGCTCCACCTGCCCGGTGATGATCGCAAGATCGTCCATTGCCCTTCCCTCCCCGATCGTGCGGGCGTCGCGGTTAGCATGCGAGCCGCGTGCCTTCCCGATAAGTTTCGACCGGGTGGCCCCGGTCCCTTCATGGGGCAGAATTGAAGGCGTAACGCCAAGTCGTGCGGGATCGGAAGGCAAAGCGGGACCCGGCGACGAATGCGGGACAGGTAGCCAAAAGGGGGACCGCGGTGGAGCTGAACCTTACCGCCTGGCTGGCTCGAACGCCGGCCCTCGCCTACCTGGTGATGTACGGCATAATGACGCTGGAGGGCGCGGGGGTCCCGGGCATGCCGGCGGCCGCCCTGTTCCTGGCGACCGGGGTGCTGGCCGCCCGCGGCAAGCTATCGCTCACCGTGGCCGTGACGGCCGGCGCCGCCGGGGTGCTAACCGGGAACCTGGCCGGTTACCTCGTCGGCCGCCGGATCGGCAGCCCCGTGCTGATCTGGCTCTCCGACCGCATGGGTTACCGGGAGAACGGAGCGGAGCGGGCGGCGGAGTTCTTCCGGCGCTACGGGGGACTTACGGTCGCCGCCGCCCGCTGGTTTTTGCCCCTCCGCGCCCCTTCCCTGGTGATGGCGGGGCAGACAGGCTTGCCACTTCATCTGTTCCTGCTCTATGCCCTGCCGTCGGCGGTGGCCTGGGTGCTCGCCTGGCAGTATGGAGCCTTCGCGCTCGCCCGGGGCACCTTGCGCTGGACCGGCCTGGAACACGAGCTCGAGGTGGCCACCACCCTCTTCGGCGCGGCCGCCATGGTCCTGGCCGTGGGCTGGTTGGGCTGGGTCTTGCTGCGGCAAAGCTCGCGTCCCCGGTGAGTTGAAAGGGATAGGCGAGGGGTCTGGTTGCAGCGCGGCGATCGCGTGAACGCCGGCGCCGTGCAGCTAACGGCGCGGTAGCCGCTCGATCGTCGCCACCAGCTGGGCCAGACGGTCAAGGACGGCAACCGCCCCACAGGCCTGCAGCTCCTCGCGGGTAGTTGGGCCGCTGGTCACCGCGATGAAAGGTGCGCCGGCCGCGCGGGCGGTCTGGCCGTCGATCACGCTGTCACCCACGTAGACCACCTCGCCGGGCTCGACATCGAGGCGCCGGCAGGCCCAGAGCAACCCTTCGGGATCGGGTTTGGGCCGCAAGACGTCCTCGCCGCCGACGACCACCGCCAGGAGATCCAGCAGTCCCTCACGACGCATGACCTGCTCGATGCGGCGGCGGAACTTGGTGGACACCACGCCCGCCGGCCAGCCCCGCTTCCACAGGGCCTGGAGGGTGGGGGCGGTGTCGGGGTAAAGGTCGATGAGGTCGGCCATCACGCGGTCAGCCCGCTCCGCGAAGAGCTCGACCAGCGGGCCGGGCGGAGCACCGGGCGCCAGACGGGCGAAAGCCTCGGGAAGTGCCAGTCCCACCGTCGCCAGCATGGCCTGGCGGCCCGGCAGCGGCAGCCCGGCCCGTTCCAGAGCGTAGCTCAGGCATTCCACCGTTCCGCGTGACGAGTCGGCCAGCGTGTAGTCGAAATCAAACAGCACGGCCCGAACCAACTGCTCCCCTCCTCTTCTGCCGGGTGGCAGCCCCCTACTCATGCTTCCTCTGCCGGGCGCAGGTCCCCGGCGGGGTGAAGGCGCAACACGTCCTCCCGCGTAACCTGCCGCAGGTGCGCCACCGCCAGTGCCAGGGCATCCCCCATCACCAGCAGCGCCGTGGAGCTGGCGGTGGGCAAAAGCCCCAGGGGGTCGGCCTCCTTGTCCACCCTCACCGGCACGGTGATGGTTGCCTGACGCCCCAGCGGCGCAAGCGGGCTTCCCATCATGGCTACCACCGTCGCCCCGGTCGCCGCCAGCGCGGGCCCAAGCCGCAGGAGTTCCGGGGCCTGCCCGGCGACCGACAGCACCAGCACGACGTCCTGCGAGGTCACGGCGCCGAGTTCGCCGTGAGCGGCATCGGAGGGGTCGAGGAAACAGGCGGGGACGCCGCACCCTGCCAGCGTGCCCGCTATCTTGCGCGCGATGTGGCCGGCCGCCCCCACCCCGGCGACCAGCACGCGGCCGCGACATGCGTGCACCGCCTTCACCGCCTGCATGAACTCCTCACCCAGCTGACCGGCCAGGCCCCTGACGGCCCGCGCCTCTTCGGCGATGGCCGCTCCGGCCACGCGCAGGATGTCCTCTTCCTTGCCGGGCACCCCAACCCACCTCGCCTCCTGGAGTTTGAGGTTCGTTTCTTCCCCGGACCCCCGCGTCCCTGCCTGGCTGCCCCTGGCAGCGCAGGAGGTTCGGGCTCCGCCGCCGAACCTGCCGCGGAGGAAAGCACAGGAGGAGATGCGTTCTGACCCGAGCTCCCCGACCGGTCCGGCCGTCGGCGTGGCCCGTGCTCCTCGTGTTGCTGGCGGCGGCCGTGCTGGCGCTGACCCCGCTGCCGTCCTTCGTCTCCCCGGATCTTCCGCCGCCGGACGCCGACGATGCGGCGCCGGAGCTTCCGCCTCCCCCGCCTCCCCGCCACCAGGAGGACCTGGTGCTGGGTGCCGGACCGCTTCCCCCGCAAAGCGTGGTGGACCCCGAGGCCGTCCTGCGCCGCCTCGACTTCCTGGCCTCTCCCCTGGAAGGTGCCAGGATATCGATGCCCGACTCCCACCTTCCGGGAGCGCCCAGGGAGTACCGTCAGGGCTGGCACCAGGGGATCGACTACTACGCGGGCCACTCGGGCATACCCATCGTCTGGGGCCAGACCCCGGTGCTCGCCGCCGGTCCGGGGGAGGTGGTGCGCGCGGACCTCGACTTCGTCGAGCTGACGGTTGCCGAGCGCGAGGCGCTGCTGGCGGAATGCGTCCGGCTGCAGACGACGCCGGCCTCCGCGCTTGACCGGCTGCACGGCCGGCAGGTGTGGATCATGCACCCCGGCGGGGTGCTCACCCGTTACAGCCACCTCGCGGGCCTGGCCGAAGGCTTGCGCGAAGGCCAGACGGTGGAACGCGGACAGCTCCTGGGCTGGGTTGGCAACTCGGGCACGGCCGCGGCCGCCCGCGGAAGCCGCGAGGGAGCCCACCTGCACTTCGAGATACACCTCGATGGGGCTCCCTTCTGGGTCGGCCTTTCCCTCGACGATCTCCGGACCGTGCTGCGAGAGCTGCTCGACCCGTGAAACCCGGGCTCAGTCCGCCTTCACCGTGATCGACCCGTTGACGGCCCGTAGCGTGAGTCGGGCCTCTGCCTCACCCCGGCTGGCCCGCAACGCCGCCGCGCCCGATTCCTCCACCGTCCAGCCGGTGCCGGCAAGGGCCACCTTGCCGCTGACCGTCCTGGCATCCACGGCAAGCGCCACACCGGCTTCCAGCGTCAGCGAGATCGATCCGTTGGTGGTGGAAAGGCTGTGCTCGCCCGGCACGAGCCCGCCCAGGTGCGCGGCGATCGACCCGTTGGTGGTCCGTCCGGCGACGCGGGGGGCCTCCGGCACTTGGAGCCTGAGCGCCCCGTTCACGCTGCTGACGCCGACCGGGGCCTGCCAACCGGTGACCGTCACCTGGCCGTTGGTCACGCTCACCCGCAGCTCGAGGTAGGGCGGCGCCGATATCTCGTAGCTGGCACTTACCGGACCCGGCAGCAGCGCCAGCAGACTCGTCGGCGTGCTGACCCTGATCCTCCCGGCCCCCCGGGTCACCTGGGGCAGCAGGGCATCGTGCGCGCTCTTGCTGAAGGCCTGCACCAGCGCCAGTACGGTGACCACGCGCTCATCCGGCGGTGCGGGCACCACCTTCACGTTGCCGCTACGGATGTCCACCTGCAGCAAGGTGGCATCCTCGACGGCAACGTCGGTGCTCACGTCCGAGCGGACGGTGCCGGTCATCTCCGGCCAGGTGACCGGCAATCGCCCGATGCGTCGCGCCAACGCCGAGCAACCGCTTATCCCCAGCCACACGCCAAACACGATCACCGCAGCAAGGAGCCAGGCCTGTCCGCGCTTCATGCGGCATCACCACCGCCGGTCCCGGGTGTCGCGGCGGGGGGACCCGGAGGCCAGGCCTCCCGGGTTCCGAACCGGGTGGCCACCGCGGCGCCCACGCCGATCAACCATATGGCCACCCCCAGCAACCCCGAGACGAACGGGATCTGGCCCCCGAGTACCAGGAGCAGGGCACCGGACAGCACCGGCCACAGGTTCCCGGGGGCGGTGGACGAAAGCAGTCCGAGCACACGCCGGCCGAGGAGATCGGCCACCGCCGCCCACCCGAACAGGTAGGCCGCGGCCACGAGGAGCGCCAGCACGGCGATGAGCGGGATTCCCAGGACGGTCACGATCAGAAGCAGCAGGGCCACGGGCGTCAGCGCCAGGGTCAGCAACCCGAGCAGGCTGGAGCGGGCCGGCTCGCGGGCGATCACCTCGCCTGCCAGTCGCACGTTGGGCCCCCACAAGGCCGCGATGATCAGCGCCAGCAGGGCCATGCCCAACGCGGAAACCCGCGGCATCCACGGCACGGACGGCATTCGCGGCCACACCAGCGAACTCAGCCCGATGCTGACGGCGTTGCCGGCGACGCGTCCACCCGGGTCGACAAGGGCGCGGCCGCCCAGGGCCACCGCCTCGCCGCCGACCACTCCCCCGGGTCGCACCCGCACGCTTCCGCCGATCGCGATGGCGTCGTACCTGACCTGACCCAGCACCTCAAGACTGCCTCCCACGACGACGGCGTTGCCGTCGATCACCGTACCGGCAGGCACTTCCGTACTGCGGCCGATCACCACCAGGTCGCCGAAGCCCGAACCCGGGTTCACGGTGACGCACCCGGCCGCGATGAGGCTCAAGCTCAGCGCCAGGATCGCCACTGCCGCCTTCTTTGGCACCTTCATCTCTCCTCCCCACGGGGGAATCTCCCCCACATCTCAGCAAGCCGCCTGGCCAGCATCACCAGCCCGACGGACGCCGTCAGCGCCGCCCACTCCAGGGGCTGGCGGCCCGCGGACAGCGCCTCCGTCACCAGCCTCCCCGTGCGTCCCAGCGTCAGCAGCGCCTCGAAGGCGGCGGGCAGTGCCCGGTCCCATCCCCCGGTGGTCCCCACCGGCAAGGGCACAAGCGCACGCACGGCAAACAGAGTGGTGGCCAGCGACGCCACTACCAGCCATTGCCCCACCGCCGGCCCTGGCCGCCCGCCGGGTGCCCGGTCGGCCAGTGCGAGCAGCGAGGCGGTCAGTCGGGGAGGCACGGGGACGTCCGGGCAGACCTCAAGCATGCGGCCGAGCGACCGGAGCTCGGCGAGGTAACGCCCGCATGCGGTGCACCGGGCTGCATGCCGGTGGAGAACGGCGGCGCGGGCCGCCGGCACCTCCCCGTCCACCAGCGCATGCCACTTTCCTTCAGCGGGACAGCGTCCCTTCAACTCTCCCCCGCCTCCTTCCACACGCCGTGCAAGAGCTGGCGCAACCGGCGCCGCGCGCGGAAGAGCCGGTTGCGGACCAGGCTGACCGGCCAGCGCAATATCGCGCCGATCTCCTCGTAGGTCAGGCCGTGGTAGTGGCGCAACACCACCACCCTGCGGTAGGCTGTCGGCAGTGCCAGCACCGCCTCGCGCACCTTCCACTCGAGCTCCCGGCGGAGCATCTTGGCCTCCGGCTCCTCGGGCGGGTGCGGGGCGGCCGCGCAACCGCCGGCCAGCTCGCAGCGCGCCCTGCGCCCGCGGTCGCGGCCAAGGTTCATCGCCGTCCGGTAAAGGTAGGCCCGGGTGGCCGGCCCCGGCTCGACCCCGCGCCCCATCGCCCGCCACAACCGCAGGAACGCCTCCTGGGCGATCTCCTCCGCCGCGTGGTCGCTGCCGGTCATCCGCCGGGCCAGGTTGAATACCGCCTGCTGGTGCTCGTGGACCGCAGCCTCGAAGCGGCTGCGAAGGGGATCGGTCATCGGGCCGCCTCCCGCCGGACGTGCCGTCTTTCAACCGGTAATACGCGTGGACCCCGGAAAAAGTCTGCCGAGCGGTCGTATTCGCAATTGCCGGTCGGCGGCAGGGGAGTAGGGGATGGACGCTGCCCCGCGCGCGGGGGTCACCCGGGTCTTCCCGGCTCCAGCCGCACCGCCCCGGTGGGACAGGCCAGCACGCACTGACCGCAGCCCAGGCAACGGCCGGGGATGAGCCGGACCGCATCGCCGACCACTTCCCGGGCGTCGAAGATGCACCGCTCGACGCAGGCCCCACAGGCGTCGCAGCCGGACGCGTCGGTCACGGCCACATAGCCGGAGGCGGCGATGGTCCGCGACAAGCCCTCCTCCTTCAGCCCACGTACGAAGCAGCAGCAACACGCGCAGCAGTTGCAGATGACACGTGACGGGGTGCGCATGGCCGGGTTGTCGGTGCAGTGCACCAGTCCCGCCTCGGCCGCCCGCGCCAGCACGCGCTGCGCCTCGGCCTGGTCCAGGGCCCGTCCCAGGCCGCGCTTGAGGTAGTAGTCGGTCGCATCACCCAGCACCAGGCAGACGTCGCGGGGTTTTTGGCAGTTGTCGGCGGTAACCCGGCACACGCAGTCGATGACCGCCACCTGCTTGGCCTGTGCCAGCACCTCCGAGGCGACGGAGTATGGTACGATGAAGTGCGTGTCGATGTGGTCGAGGGTTCCGCCAGCGGGGAGAACTCGGAAGATCTCCTTCTCCGCCGCGCGGAAGCGGCGGTAGTTACGCTCCAGGAAGTGCCGCTGGAAAGCCGTGCGTTCTGCCCGTGGCAGCCGAGCATAACGCGGCGAGAGCAAGAACTGATACAGGACATCCCGCCATGGGCACAAGCTGTAGGTGCCGTCCCCTACGTCGAGATACCCCGAAAGGTAAAGTTCTTGGGCGCTCTCATACTGGCTTGGCTCAATTGCCTCGCCAGCAGCCGCCCTGGCGAGAATGCTTGCCTCCTCGGGAGTAAACATGCGCTCAAGCAGTCTTGGATCGGGTCTTTCGTCAAGCAGCCGCGATAGTCGGGCCCAAGTGTCCATGGTACACCTCCCGTGAACTTCGCTACGCTGCGGGCCTACCGCTTTCCTGCCAGCTCCGTGTATAGCGCACAAAACTGCCCGTTGACGAAGCTCGGGTTTGCGGACTATCATTGGTTGTGACCTTCCAGGGAAGAGGGGGAAGATGATCATCATCGGCGGTCTCCGCCTGCGCTGATCATCATCGCCCACCGTCCGGGATCGCTTTCGGACGCGCAAGCCTACCGGTTTTGCCTCACAGGCACAGGCCCCCGGCAGCCCGCCGGGAACTGGTACGTCGCTTGCCCCGCCCGATGGAACTCGGCGGCGAGCTACCCCCTGGGAGGGAACCTGCATGAAAAAGCTCACCGCGCATTGGCGTTCGGTGCAGCCCGAGCTGCGCGTTCTGTACCTTTCCACCATCCTGCTGGGCCTGGGCTACAACGCCTTCTACGGACTTCTCTCGCCCTTCTTCAGGGCCGAAGGTGTGCCGGTAGAGACCATCGGGTTCATCTTCTCCGCCATGACCTTCGCGGGAGCCGTTGCCGCGCTGGCCGGAGGGTTTGCCGCCGACCGCCTGGGCCCGCTGCCCCTGATAGTAACGGGCAGGCTCTGCGTGCTCATCGGGCTTGGGGTGCTGCTCGGCGGACGCTCACTGCCTTTCGTGGTCGTCTCCGCCCTTGCCTGGGGGCTCGCGGCGGTGGCCGGCCCCGCGGAGTCGGCGCTGCTGGCCCGCCATACCACCGTACATAATCGTGCCACCGCCCTGGCGTTGTGGGAAACCTTTGGCATGGCCGCCAACGCGGTCTCTCCGGTAGCCGGTGGACTTTTGGCTGACCGAAGGGGTCCTCGGGCCACTTTTGGCGCCGCCGTGCCTTTCATAGCTACCTCCGCACTGGTACTGAGTCGACTGTCCAGATCTTCGGCCGCCTCTTCGCCAAAGAGCATGGCGACTGGAGGAACGGGACTTACCCGACTCTACCGCGGCAGGCACCGACGCGCGGTGCTGGGAGCGATGCTGCTTTGGTTGGTCATCGGCGTAGAGATGGGGCTCTTACGCCCGGCCAGGGGACTTTGGCTGGTTGATGCCTTCGGCGCCTCATGGTCCGGAGTGGGCCTGGCGGGCACCTTCACCTCGCTGGCGGGCATAGCGGCCGCGCTCGTGGGGGGCGTGGTGGCCGACCGCCATGGCCGGATACCGATCACCGTGGGCAGCTTCGCGTTGGGCGCGGTGGCCATGGCGGCAGTGCCCTGGGCTCCCCGCCTCGAGCTGGCATATGCTGCGTTCTTCCTGCTGGCACTGGTGCTTAACCTGAATGGCCCGGCGTTGGGAGCCCTAACCTTGGAGGCGGTCCCCGAGGCCTACCGTGGACGCTTTGTAGGGTTAACGGGCACTTTGATGATGCTGGGAATGGCGGCAGGCTCGGCCCCGCTGGGCTGGCTATACGGTAAGGCCAGGTGGCTGCCGTTCGCCACCTGCGCGGGGCTCGAGCTCGTCTCCGCCCTCATCGTGCTGCTTGCCCTACGGTCGGGACTGCCGGACGACTGCCCCGAGGGCTAGTCTTTCAAGGCTCGCCGTCCAGCAAATCGCCTTGCGTGCTTACGGTGACCGTCTCGACCGGCAAGTGCCTTCCCGCTCGGCGCAAGGCCTCTTGTGCCAGTTTGGCCAGCGCGAAGCAGCAGGGCACCTCCATATGGGCCACGGTGAGACGGGTGGGTGATGCCTGGCGCACGATCGCCGCCAGGCGCCCCACCATCTCGCCGGGGTCGTCCAGCTTGGGGCAACCCACCACCACCGCGCGGTCGCGCAAGAGCCGCGAATGGAAATCCGGCAGGGCAAAAGGCACGCAGTCGGCGGCCAGCAGCAGGTCGGCGCCGGCCAGGAAGGGAGCCTGCGGCGAAACCAGACGGAGCTGCACCGGCCACTGCCGGCGCCCATCCCTCTTCCCGGGCGGTGCGGCGGTCCCCGGACAGGTGAAGCACCCCTCTTCGAGCCCGGCCAGCCGCCGCTCCACGGCCTCCTCGTCGAAATCTTCCGCCTCCCGCTCCTCCAGGGTTATCGCTCCCCGGGGGCAGTTACCCAGGCAGGCCCCCAACCCGTCGCAGTAGCGATCCTCCACCAACCGGGCCTTGCCGTCCACGATCTCGAGGGCTCCCTCCGCGCAGGCCGGTACGCACAGCCCGCAGCCGTCGCACAGCGCCTCGTCGATCCTCACGATGGTGCGCCTCGCCATCCGGAACGCCTCCTTTCGTACACCACCGTACCACTGAAGTGGCCCGGCCGTCGGTGACGACGATCACATCCCGGGGCATCCCGGCGGTTGTACCCCGGCCGCGGGTGCAGTAAAATGGTTGGTAGCCGATAAGGCAGGAGGACGCAGCTTGGTCGCGATCGACCGCGGTGGGCCGGCGGTGCTGGTGCTGGCCCACAACGATGACGAGGTATTCATCAACGCCCGTGTCCGTGCGCTGCTGCGAGAAGGACGGGCGGTCCACGCGGTCTGGCTCACCGCGGGGCTGCTGGCGCCGTCCCCCGAAGTGCGGCGGGACGAGTCAAGGGCGGCCATGGCCTGCCTGGGTGTCCCTGCGGAGCGGCTCACCTTCTGGGACTACCCCGACCTTCGGACGATGGCCCACCTCGAAGACATCGTCGACCGCCTTGTCGAGTACTTCGCCGGCAGGCGGCCGTCGGAGGTCTACGTCCCTTCCTACGAAGGTGGACACCCGGACCACGACGTGGCCAACTTCGCGGTCGGCCAGGCAGTTCGGCGCCTTGAGCTGCCGGCCCGGGTGTACGAGTTCCCCATCAACAACGCCAGCCGGGGCAGGGTGCCGTTGATCGGGGGCTTTGTCCCCGACACCGTCCCGGTGCTGCGGACGGCGCCGCGGCCGGAGGACCGCCGAATCTGGCGCGAGCTCTGGCAGTGTTACCGCACGCAGTACCGGTTCCTCAAGGTTCCGTTCGCTCTGTGCCTGGACCGCAGCCGCTGGGTGGCGGGCGAACCGTACCGTCCCTTACCCCGCCATCAATACCTTGAACGCCCTCACCGCGGCCGCCTCGCCTACGAGATCCTGCTAGGCATCCCCTTCGACCGCTTCCGTGCGGCCGTGAGCGACTTCGCGGAAGCCCACGGCTCCCTCGCCTGATCCAGGGATTTTCTGGTCGCCCGCTGAACAGGTACTTTGCTTCCTGCCAGCCTATTTCCAGGAAAGGTGACGGGGTCGGCGACGGCGAATGGACACACTAAGGGCGCTACCCGGACCCCGAAAGGAGGCTGCCCGCGGTGCCCACCAGGTCCTGGTTCGAGTTGCGGGAGATCCACCCGGGGGTGTGGAGCCTGTCCGAACCGGGTCATCTGGAAGAGGTCATCTCCTACCTGGTGCTCGGTCGTGACCGGGCCGTACTGCTGGACACGGGCATGGGCATCGGCGACCTTTCGGCCGCCATCGCCCGGCTCACACGGCTGCCCGTGCTCGTGGTGAACACGCATGCCGACTACCATCACTGCGGCGACAACCACCGTTTCGCGGAGGTGGCCGCGCACCCGGCCGAGCTGCCTCGCCTGCGTCAGGGGTGGACCCGCGAGGAAGTGGCCCAAGCCCTGCTTCGCCACAAGATCTGGAGGCCGCTGCCGCCCGGCTTCGATCCCGATGCGTACCACGTGCCCGCGTCGCCGGTAACCCGCCCGCTGGCTGACGGCGAGGTCCTGGATCTGGGTACCCGCCGCCTGCGGGTGCTCCATACCCCGGGCCACACGCCCGGCAGCATATGCCTGTTGGACGAGCACACCGGCATCTTCTTCACCGGCGACACCCTGTGCCCGTCCAGCATCCTTGGCGTCGGCGAGGGGGCCGATTCCGAGCAGCTGCTCAGGACGCTCGAGCGCCTGGGTGGCATGGCGCCGGAAGTCACCCGCGTATGCCCCGGACACCACCAGACCCCGCTATCTCCGGATTTCCTGGTGGAGGCGGCGGAGGCGGTGGCCCGCATTCGTGAGGGTCTTGGCCGCGTGGAACCCGCCGGCGAGGGACTGGTGCGCCACCGCTTCCGCCGCTTCTCGCTGATCTTGCCGGGCACTTTGGTCAAGGACGCCCCCGAACCGTCTCCTGGTAGCCGGGCCCGCGTGGCCACGCCGGGAACGCCCGTCCGTCCGGCTTCCGGCCGCTAGGCGCAGGGGAAGGCCACCCTGACGGCCAATCCCCCCGCCCGGGACTTGGACGTTCCCGGGAGGCTGATCCCCATGCGCTCCGACGCCCTGTCGCTGCCCGAACTACGCCCGAGCGTCCTGCGTCTGGCGCTGCCGGTGTTCACCGAGATGGCCCTGCAGACCGTCACCCAGGTGGTGGACATGGTGATGGTGGGCCGTCTGGGCGCGGTGGCGGTGGCCGCCGTCGGCCTGAGTTTCCAGCCGCTGTGGCTCGCAAACGGGTTCTTCATGGGGCTGGCGGCGGGTACCACCGCCGTGGTCGCCCGCCAGGTGGGCGCGGGAGAGCGCGAGCGGGCGGGGGTGACGGCACAGCAGTCGCTGGTGATGGCCCTGGCCCTGGCGGCCTGCGTGGGCCTGCTGGTGCTCGCCGGTGCTTCCTGGCTGGTCCGGGCGATGGGAGCGGAGGCCGCGGTCGGTGAGGTGGGCGCCCCCTATATCCGGCTGCTGGCGCCGGGCCTGGTCGCCCTCATGGTGAGCCAGGTTCTCGGGGGAGCGTTGCGGGGGGCCGGCGACACCCGCACGCCGATGCGGATCGCGGTCGCGGTCAACCTGGTGAACGTCTTCGGCAACTGGGTACTCATCTTCGGCAACCTGGGCTTTTGCGCCCTCGGCATTGCCGGAGCGGCCATCGCCACCAGCCTGTCGCGCATCGCGGGGGTGGTCGCGCTGGGGGCAACCTGCTTTCGCCCCCGGTCGGCCATTCGGTTCTCGGCTGCAGGATTCCGGCCCGACCCTCCGGTGATGGCCCGCGTGCTCCGCGTGGGCCTGCCGGCGGCGGCGGAGCGCATCACCAGCAGCCTGGGGATGGTGCTGTACGCCCGCGTGGTGGCGGGCCTGGGCACGGTGGCCTACGCCGCCCACGCCATCGCCCTCAACGTGGAATCCCTCTCCTACATGCCCGGGCTGGCCTTCGCCACCGCCGCCGCCACGCTGGTGGGACAGCATCTGGGTTCCGGCCGGCCCGACCGGGCGGCGGCGAGCGGGTGGGAATGCCTGCGGCTGGGCCTGACGGTGATGGGCAGCATGGGGGTGCTGTTCTTGCTGTTCCCGCGACCGCTCATGCGCCTTTACACCGACGATCCCGCCATCGTCGCCCTGGGGGTGGTGGCCCTGCGCGTGGTCGCCTTCGCACAGCTTCCCGAAGCAACCGGCTTCGTCCTGAGCGGGGCCTTGCGCGGAGCCGGCGACACCCGCAGCGTGCTGTACATCTCGCTGCTGGGAGTATGGGTGGTACGGCTGCTTTCCGCCTGGCTGTTCGTGGTCGTGCTGAAGCTGGGCATCCTCGGTGCCTGGCTGGCGATGACGCTGGACTGGGTGGTGCGATCGGCGTACCTCAGCGTTCGCTTCCGGGCCGGCCGCTGGCAGGAGGTCGAGGTGTGAACTCAGACCTCGCGGGCCGGGGCGGGAAGGCGCAAGTCCACCTCGGTCGTCTCGCCCTCGTAGGCTTGCGTCGCCTCACGCAGCTCGCGGGCGACGGCCAGGCGCAGCTCCGGCGGTGCCAGCACGCGCGCATGGGACCCCATGCTCAGCACCCATCGCTTAACCTGCTGCAGGCTTCCCACCCGCAGCGACATCCACAGGCACCCGTCCGGCCCTTCCCGCAGCTGCTGGCTGGAATGCCAGACGCGTTCCCTGATCCACCTTGCCTGGTAGGCATCGAACCAGAGTTCGACGGCCACCGGTTCGCCGTGCTCCAGCCCCATGGCGTCGCCGTAGTGGCGTGCGACCGAGAAATCCGCCGGCGGCACGAAGCAGTCGGTGGTCTCGCGCAGCGAGAAGATGCGGTCGAGGGCGAAAGTGCGGATCTGCTTGCGGGTGTGGCACCAGCCCACCACGTACCAGGCGCCCGAAAAGCGGTGAAGCTCGTAAGGGTCGATCCGCCGCGTGGTGGCGCGGTCGGAGCTGGCGCTGTAGTACTCCATCTCCACCGTGCGGCCCAGGGCCCGCGCCCGGCCCAGGACGGCGAAGTGCTCCTGGACCCGCGTCTCATCGCCCCGCAGGGGTTCGAGATGGAAGGAGATCGGCGGCTCGAGCCCGGCGGCCGGGGCGGGAGCGGCAAGGCTTTCCAGCTTGCGCAAGGCCCTTTCGATCACCGGCCGGTAGGGAGTGCCGGAGTAGGCCTCGATCAGCTTGGCCGCCGTCACCAGCATTGCCGCCTCGGACTCGGTGAGGTTGACCAGCGGCAACTGAAAGGAGGGAGCGGAGTAGTAGTAACCGCCGGACCTACGGTCGTAGACGAGCGGTGCCCCCAGCTCGTCGCGCATCGCCTCAAGGTCCCGCTCCACGGTGCGCCGGCTGACCTCGAGGTCCGCCGCCAGGCGGGCCGCGCTCGGCCGCGACCCTCCGGCGATCAGGGCATGGATACGGGCCATCCTCAGGTACGATCGCCTGGCTCCCATACCATCACCGGCTGGCAGGATTCGACATAGGGAGGAGGGTTTCCCTGCCGGCCGGCAGCGAGCGGGTAACCACGACGTCCACTCCCAGCCCCAGCAGGTCGACCAGGACCACCTGACCCCGGTACAGGGGGGCGCGCAGCCGCAGCCGGGAGATCTCGCGCACGCAGGCGGCCTGCAGATCCCGGGGCACCGGGGCCGACGTGCGCACGGGCACCACCGGCAGCGCCGATCCCTCCACGGCCACGGTGGTGGTCACCGTGCGGCGGGGGTCGGTCGCTTCCTGCCGCGCGTGCGCCTCGCCGCGGCGGCAACGCGCCCCCTCGGTGCGGTCGGCAAGCACGCGCACGCGACATCCTCCCGGACAAAGCACGCACTCAACGGCGATGGATTCGGCCACCCGCCTCCTCCTTCCCCGGCCGCGCCACGAACGCCAGCGTCCGGTCCTGCCGCAGGCGCTCGAGCCGGGCGGGTCCGGCCGTGAGCGCCACCGCCTGCGTCGGCGAGACGGCGCGCAGCCGCCACCGTGCAAGCGGCCGGTCCCGGGCACGGGCCTGCACCTCCACGTCGAAGCCCTCGACATCAAGGCGCAGGTGGAAGCGGGCCGCCTCGGCGAGCTCGCTGAGCGCGCCGGGCACCACCTGACGTACACCTTCCCCGGCCTCCACCCGCGCCACCCGCCGGGGCCAGCGCAGGCCGGCGGCGTGCCGTGCGGCGGCCCGGCCCGCCAGCCGCCCGCAGGCGGTGACGCAGTCCACCGTGTCGTGAACGAAGGCGGCGTTGCCGCAGAGGAACACCCTCTCCAGTCCCGTGCGCATCGACTCGTCCACCGTGCCGTCGGTCAATCCCCGCAGGATTTCAAGCTCGGGGATGAGCCCCAGCGAGGTGATCAGGGTGTCGCAGGGCACGCGGCGCCGGGTGCCCTGCCGCACCCGTCCGTCGGCGTCCACCGCCGCAACCGTGACCCCCTCCAGCCGGCGGTCACCGTGCACCTCCACCACCGTGTGGCCGAGGTGCAAGGGTATGCCGTGATCGTGCAGGCACTGCACGACGTTGCGGACAAGGCCCCCCGGCCGCGTCAGGATCTCGTAGACCCCTTCCACCTCGCAGCCTTCCAGGTGCAGACGCCGGGCGACGATGAGGCCGACGTCGCCGCTGCCCATCACCACCGCGCGGCGGCCCGGCAGCACCCCCATCACGTTGATCAGCCGCTGGGCGGTGCCCGCGGTGAAGACGCCCGCCGGCCGGGTGCCCGGCAGCAAGATGTTGCCCCGGGTTCGCTCGCGACAGCCGGTGGCCACCACCACCGTGCGCGGGCGCAACACCTGCCTTCCCGAGCCTCCCACCAGCACAAGCTCGGGTCCGGGTCCCAGCGCCAGGGCCGTGGTCCCCTGCCAGAACTCGACCCCCACGCAAGCGGCGTCCCCGGCCGCCCGCTCCGCGTACTCCGGCCCCGTGAACGCTTCGCCGAACTCCTCCAGGCCGAAGCCGTCGTGGATGCACTGGGGCAGGATACCACCGGGTGAGGTCTCGCGATCCACCACCACCACGCGACCGGCGCCCGCCCGGCGCGCGGCGGCGGCCGCCGCCAGCCCCGCCGGTCCCGATCCCACCACGCAGACGTCCACTTCACCGCTCATCGTCGCGTGGGCCCCGCGTACAGCCACGATCCCGGGCCCGCCCGGGTGACCTCCCACAGCGGGATCCCCCTCTCGCGGGCGATGAGGGTGGCCACCCGCGGACCGCAGAAGGCTCCCTGGCAACGTCCCATGCCCGCCCGTGTCCGCCGCTTCACCGCCTCCAGCGTCGTGGCGGGCACCGGATCCCTGAGCGCCGCCACCACATCGCTCTCGGTCACCGTCTCGCATCGGCAGACCACCCGCCGATGCCCGGGGTCGGCGGCGGCCGCCTGCGTCTGCTCGGCCGGGTCGAGTTCGCGGAAGAGGCGGGGTGGGGGTGCCACCACCGCGTCCGGACGGGACGGTGCCGAAAAGCCCATGTCCGCCAGTTGCCCGAGGGCCATCGCGGCGATGGCGGGCGAGGCGGCCAGTCCCGGCGATTGGATGCCGGCCACGTGGAGGAGGTTGTCCATATGGGCGGACGGTCTTACGATGAAATCCTCGCGGTAAGTGGCCGCGCGCAGGCCGGCGAAGGCGGCGATGGGGGTGGCCCGGGCCAGCGCGGGCACCAGCCGGGTAAACTTGTCCAGCACCTTGCGGATGCCGTCGGCGGATACCGCGGTGTCGCGGCGGTCGGCGACCTCGCGGGCTCCCGGACCCACCAGCAGGTTGCCGTCCACCGCGGGGTTGATCCCCCCGCCCTTGCTGTGGGGGTCGCCCTTGAGCGACAGCACCCCGAGCACCCGACCCACGGCGGGGCCGCCGCGGTCGAAGACGACGATCTCGCCCTTGCGGGGATGGATGGTGAACTCGGGCGGGCCCGCCATGCCGGCCACCAGGTCGGCATCCACCCCGGCGCAGTTCACCACCCAGCGGGCAAGGTAGTCGCCACGCGTGGTCCGTACCCCTCGTACCCTTCCCCGCCCGACCAGCATGCCGGCCACTTCCGTCTCGAGCTCGAAAACCACCCCGTTGCGGGCCGCCGTCCGCGCCAGTGCCTGCGTGAGCCGGAAGGGACAGGTGATGCCGGCGTCAGGTGCCCAAAGCGCCCCGTAGGCGCCGGGGCCCAGCGCCGGTTCCAGCCGCCGCAGATCTTCCCCTTCCACCACCTCCGCCTTCACGCCGTTGGCCTCCGCCCGCAGCTTTGACAGCGGCAACAGCATCGCTTCCTCGGGGTCGGTCACGACCGCCAGCAGGCCGGTGCGCCGAAACGGTACTCCGAGCTCGCGGCAAAGGCGGGGAAAGGCGGCGTTGCCGGCCACGTTCAACCGCGCCTTCAGCGTGCCGGGAGGCGGGTCGATGCCGGGGTGAACCACGCCGTTGTTGGCACCCGTCTGCCCGCAGCCAAGGTCGCTTTCCCGTTCCAGCACACATACCTTTGCCTGGTAGCGGGAGAGCTCGCGGGCGATCGCACAACCCACCACGCCCGCGCCGATGATCACACGTCGTAACGGCCTGCGATCCCGGGCACGGGGGACGGGGCCTGGACGGGGACGGCATCGGGGGAAAGCACGAGGTTGACCACCTCGCCCACCCCGCGCACGCCCGCCGCGGCGTGCCCGGCCGCCACCACCAGCGACCATTCCGGGACCTGGCCGCGCAGCACGACGGTACCGCGGTCGACCCGCACCTGGACCTCAGGACCGCACCGCTCGGCGATCACCTCCCGCACCAGCCGCGCCAGTGCGACGTCATCCATCTTCACCGCCTCCTGCCACGAGCTCCAGAAGGTCGTGGACGTCGGCCGCCCCCGCCTCGCGCAGTGCCTGACGGCACCGGGCGCAGGAAGTGACCACCGTCGGCCCGCCCAGCGCGGCCAGGCGCCGCCTGGCCACCTGCCGGGCAACGGTGGGAGAATGCACCGCCAGCAGATCGCCTGCCCCGCAGCAGTCGGTCTGCCTTCCATGCCGCCGGGGAAGCCGGACCTGTAACCCGACGGCCTCGAGCAACTCGAGCGGGTCGCGACCGAGGTCGGTGAGGCGCGTCCAGCCGCAGGGATCGTGATAGGTGACTTCTCCCGGGCCCAGCGGCGTCAGCCTCAGCCTGCCCTCGCGGTGCAGCCGGCGCACCACCCGCAAGGCGGGCTCCACCTCCACCTCGAGTCCTGCTCCCGCCAGCTCGCGGTAGCACTCCGGGCAGCCGACCACCACCCGCGAGGGAGAGAGCACGGCCACGAGATCCCAGAGCCCGGGGGCCACAGGGCCGGGTGAGCCCAGGCAGCGCAGCGCATGACCGCAGCAGACCTCCCGCGAGGGTACCCGGGCCACCGTCCAGCCCGCCTGCCGCATGAGCGAAACCGCCGCCGCGGCCGTCTCCGGCGCGAAGGCGCGCTCGGCACAACCCGCGAAGTACAGGGCGTCGGGGCTTTCGAAGATCTCGTCCTCGGGCAACGGCGCCAGGCCAAAAGGCGACCCCGTCGCCTCCAAGGTGTCCAGCGCGGCGGCCACCCCGGCAGGATGGGGACCTCCCGCGCGCGCCTCTCGCAGGGCCGGGGCCAGCTCGAAACCCGTGAAGGGGCAGAGCTCCGTGCATGCCCCGCAGCCGGCGCAGGCGTACAGGGGCTCGACGGTGTCCGCGTCCACCGGCAAAGCTCCCGAGGCCAGCAGGTGGGCCAGCCGCGCCTTCTGCGAGGGGGAGTGAACCTCGCGCGCGGTGGCCGCCGTCACCGGGCAATCGCAGCGGCACAGGTTGGGGCAGATAGCGCAGTCCAGCAGGCTTGCGGGCGGCCGGCGCAAGCGGCTACACCCCCAGTTTCCCCGGGTTCATGATCCCCGCAGGGTCGAGCGCCCGCCTTACCCGGCCCAGGGCCCCGTGCAGCGCGCCGTGTTCCCGCTCCAGCCAGGGAACCCGCTGCAACCCCGCGCCGTGGTGGTGGCCGATGCTGCCGCCCACCCCTAGACACGCCTCCATCGCCGCCTCCCAGGCCCGCGCATGGTAAGATGACCGGTCCTCGCCGGGGAAGCCGACCACGGTGACGTACAGGCAGGCGCCCTCGGGATAGAAATGCGAGAAGTGGCCGGAGGCCAGGGCGGTGCCCGCCACCTCGCCCAGGGCACCGACCATTTCCCGGTACATGTCCTGGGCACGGTCCCACAGGCAGGCCACCTCGATGGTGTCCAGCACCGCGCCCTGCCGGAAGAGGGGAGAGGCCAGGCTGACGTCGAAGCGGTGGACCATCCAGGTCCGCACCGGTCCCTCGCCCAGGCTCCAGCCCTTCTGGGACTCGCAGTTCCCCTTGAGCAGGCGGGCTTCGGCCTCGGCGAGCAGCGGGTCACCCTCCACCACCGTCACCAGCACCCATCCCTTGCGGCCGAAGTGTCGCGAGGACTCAAAGTGGTCATAAAGCCTTACCACCGCGGGCCGACCGCCGGCCTGCAGCGTCCGCCGCACCGCCTCCAGTCCCCGCTCCTCGTTATCGAACACCCACGACTGCAGGTAGCGGGTTTCCGGTAGCGGCCACACCCGGAGATGGGCGGCGGTGATCACTCCCAGCGTGCCCTCCGCTCCCACCAGCAGGTGATCGATGCGGGGGCCGGTGGCGGTCCTGGGTGCCAGCGGCGAGCGGAAGGGCTCTCCCGTGGGCAGCACCCCCTCCAGGGCCACCACGATGTCCTCGATCTTGCCGTAGCGCGTGGAGGCCTGCCCCGCCGCCCGGCAGGAGATCCATCCCCCCACCGTGGAGCAGCGCAGGGACTGCGGGACGTGACCCAGTGTCAACCGCTCGGCGCCCAGCCGCCGTTCCAGCCGTTCGCCGTTGCAGCCGGCCTCCACCTCCACCAGGAGGTTTGACCGGTCCACCCGGCGCACGGCGTTCATGCGTTTGGTGTCCAGCACCACGCCGCCCCGCACCGGTACCGCCCCACCCACCGCTCCGGAACCCTCGCCGAAGGGGGTAACGGGGACGCCGAGCGCCGCGCAGGTACGCAGCACCGCCGCCACCTCATCGACCGTCCGCGGCCAGACCACCGCCGCGGGCAAGGCAACGAGGCGTCCCTCCAGCATCCACAGCGTGGCCGGGGGCCAGTAGTCCCGTGAGGCGGCCACCCGATCCACCAGCGCCAGGGAGTACCCGTCCTCCCCCACCGCCTCGGCCAGGGCCCGCCGCAGTGCCTCAGGGTCCACCGGGGTCGGGGGGTAGACGGCGCTCATCGGTAAAGGGCCTCTGCCACGTGTTCCAGGCCCAGCGCCACCAACCGCTCCTTCGGGGGACGGCCCCGGGCATCCAGGCCCCTGACCCGACGCCACTCCACCAGCATGGTCTCGATCTCCGGGGAGCTTCCGCGGGCGGGCCCCCGGGCCAGCGGCAACCGCAGGCGCTCGGGCAGCATGTCGTTTTGGGGCTCGTCGCCCAGCAAGAGGTTCAGACACCGCTTGAGCAAGAAGACCCGCTCGCCACACTCCCGCAGCTCCGCGGGCGAGTACGGCTGCCCGGTGACGGCACCCAGCGCCCCGCAGAGGTCGGTCACGCTCATCCCCAGGCCGCCGTTGGCGCAGACGATGGCGCAGGCGCACTTGGCCTGGCCGATGTCCTGGGCCAGGGCGACCATACGGCCCTTCCCCTCGGCGGTGTGGGGTTCGAAAGGCCCTTCCACGCCGAACTCCGGGAGCAGATAGGCGCTCTGTTCCAGCCATAGGGCAACGCTGTCCACGTGACAGGCGCCGCGGGTGGCGGTCGCGTAGGCCAGGCCCAGGCCGTGCAGGGCACGGGGGTCGTGCATGGGGGCCTCCAGCCGTCGCACGGTGGTGAGAAAGGCACGGGAGGCCTCGCCGAGTTCCTCGGCCAGGGCCGCCGAGCCCCGCGCCAGCCGGGCGCCGAAGCCCTCGCACCGCGCGATCAGCGGGAGCACCTCGAGCACCGGCTCGGGGTCGCCCCAGCGCAGCCGGATCCCTCCCGTATCCTCGGGGGTCAGGATCCCCGCCTCCATGCACTCGGTGGCGAAGGCAACGGTGGAGCCGCAGGTTATGGTGTCCATGCCCAGCCGGTTGCAGAGGTCGTTGAAGCGGGCGATGGCCTCAAGGTCGTCGATCATCAACATGGTGCCGAAGGAGGCCACCGTCTCGTACTCGGGCCCGGGCACCTCCTCGCCTCCCACCATCACCCGGCGCTTGCAGGCAAGCGGGCAGCCAAAGCAAGTGGCGTCGCCGTCCCCCAGCACTTCCCGGTAGCTCAGGACCCCGAGACGGTCGAAGCCCTCGTCCCATTCGCCCAGTGACCAGTTGCGCATCGGCACGTCGCCGATCAGGTAGCCCGATTCCATCACCGACAGCGTGCCATAAAAGCGCAAGGCCTGCAGCACGAGGTTCTCTGCCGCCTCCTCCACCAACCTTCGGCGTAGCTCCTCCACCGTCTGGGGATCGGCCACCGGGGGTTTCCCGCTGCCCTTGACCACGATGGCCTTGAGGCGTTTGGACCCCATCACCGCCCCCATGCCGGTGCGGCCGGCCACATGTCCGTAATCGCTCACCGCAGCGGCGTACCGTACCCCGTTCTCTCCCGCCGGCCCGATGGCCAGCACCCTTCCCCGGTCGGCCAGCCGGGCCGTCGTGCGGTAGGTGTCCTGACCCCACAGGTCGCCGGCCGCCACCAGCCGGGCCGCGTCGTCGTTGACCTCCAGGTAGACCGGCTCCCGGGCCCGACCCCGGATCACGATACCGTCGAACCCGCAACGGCGGAGTTCGGGACCCAGCCAGCCGCCGAAGTTGGCCTCACCCCACAGGCCGGTGAGGGGCGAGATCGCCGCCAGCACCGCCCGGGGGGTGAAGGGTACCCGCGTGCCGGTCAGCGGCCCCGTCAGGAGGTAAAGGATCTCCGGCCGCGCACCGGCCTCCAGCTCACGCGCGAAGAGGTGGGCGGCCAGTCCTCCTCCTCCGATGAACGGTCGGGCCGCGGCGGCAGGGATGGTCTGCCGTGAGCAGCTGCCCCGGTCGAGGTCCACTACCAGTAACCGCCGGTCCATCTACGCCTCGACCCCCGGGAGGCCCCGCTCACGGGCGATCTCCGGGTACTTTTTGTAGGCGGGCTTGATCGCCGGAAGGAGCTTCAGAATGCTCTGGATGGGACCGGCCGCCCTCATCTGTCCCCGGGCTAAGGCCGTCAGCAGGTTGAGCTTGCCGAACCAGAAGGTATGGGCCACGTCGGCCTCCATCTCCATGGTGACGTCCGGCTTGAGGTCCACCGGACCCAGGTGCACCGTGAAGTAACTGCCCGGCGCAGGCTCGTTCCTGGCGTCCACCGTGATCTCGCTCTCGGGGTGGTGGTAGACGAACCGGATGACCAGGTTGCCTTCCCGGATCTTGGGCCCGAGTTCGGGATCCTCACTTCCCCACTTGAACAGTGTCCCAATGGTGTCGTAAAGCTCACGGTCGGTCGCGAACACCGGCATCTTCATCCCTCCTAGTAGGCGGCCCTGAGGACCGCAACGATCTCCTCCAGCGTAGCCTCCCGGGGGTTGGAGTAGATGCTGCCATCGAGCATGGCCAGTTCGGCCAGGGCGGGCAGGTCCTCCTCGCGCACCCCGACGTCACGCAACCGCATGGGCAGTCCGAGCTGCGCCAGCAGCGAACGTACCACCGCCACCGGGTCATCGCCCATGCGCCGCCTGAGCACCTCGAACTTCTCCTCGCAGGCGACACGGTTATACTCCAGGCCGTGGGGCAGCAGGATGGCATTGGCGATCCCGTGGGGAACCTCGCACAACCCCCCACAGGCATGGGACATGGCGTGGACACAGCCCACCATCGCCCAGGAGAACGCAAGCCCCGCCAGGCAGCTGGCGGTGAGCATCTGCCACCTGGCCCCGATGTCCGACCCGTCCTTCAGCACCACCGGCAGATGGCTCAGGATGCCGTCGACTGCGGCCAGCGCCAGGGCATCGCTGAAGGGCCCGGCCTTGGTCGATACGAACGCCTCCACGGCATGGGTGAGGGCGTCGATGCCGGTGGAGGCGGTCAGCTCGTGGTTCATGCCCACGGTCAGCGTGGGGTCGAGGATGGCCATCACCGGCACCAGGTGCTCGCTTGAGAAGGTGAGCTTCGAGCGAGCCGTCTCGTCACGGATAACCGCGTAGGCAGTCACTTCCGAGCCGGTGCCGGCGGTGGTGGGGATCGCGACCACCGGCACAAGCGGTCGCGTCAACACGTTGACCCCCTGGTGGTCGAGCAAGCCGCCGCCTTCGGTGATCACGATGGCGGCGGCCTTCGCGGTGTCCAGCACGCTTCCCCCACCCACCGCCAGCAGGAACCCAACTTCGAGTTCCTGCGCCAGCCGCGCTGTCTCCTCCACCTGGGCCACCGCGGAGTTGGGGGTGACCGCATCGTACACCCCGACCACCCGCCGGGGAGCGGCCCTGCGTGCCCGTTCCGCCAGGTGCCTGATCCCCGCGTCGGTGACCAGCAATCCCCTGTCCAGCCCCGCCCGCCCGAGTTCCCAGTCGAGGCTGTCCACGAGGTCGATGCCCGCCATCACCCGGGTGGTGACACGGAACTCGGTGAACTCCACCTTATCCTCCCCCCACCATGATGCCGACGGCCACACGGTCGCCGTCGCGGAGCACCCGCGTTCTCTGGAGCGAGCCGTTCACGTTGACGAAGAGGTGACGGCCTTGTTCGGGGGCGAGATCGCAGCGCTCCAGCACGTGATCCAGGATCTGATCCGCACGCGTTCCCTCTTCCAGGACCAACTTCTCCCGGCTACGACCTGCCCGCATCGCCAGGTAGCCCACGTACTTGAGCTCTACTTCGATCATCGGAACCGCTCCCTAGATACGCGCGATGGCCAGACCCTTCTCGGAGGCGGCCCGGCACAGCCACTCGGGGTCCACCGCTCCGTCCGCCTCGGGGGGGTACACGCCGGTACGGCGGATGCCGCCCTCTCCCATGCGGTGGGCCGCCAGCGCCGCGGGCAGCGAGGTCAAGGTGGTCATGCGGTCGGACACCGCCCAGCTTTCGGTCACCTTGTGCCCTTCCCGCGTCCCTATCACATCCACCCGGATGGCCGAACACGGCACCGCCCGGGGGCCGAACCGTTCCAGGACCGGCAAGAGCGGCTTGACCAACCTGCCAAGCCGCTCCTGCCGGCTCCGCGTGGAGCTGAGCCCCAGCCGGGGCAGCCACACCGCCAGCCGGCCGAGCAAGGGCTCCTTGAGCCCTCCCTTGAGCGAGCAGTGGCGGATGCCCTTGCCCACGTGCAGGGGAACGGTGATCGGTTCCGGATGTCCCACGGTGTAGACCGTCACCTCGCCCATCGGCGGAGGAAAACGCACCACCTCGGGGTCGCCGCCCGCCCTTACCGTCACCCGCCGACCTTCACGGAAGGTGGGTACCTCCCCGGCATAGATGTGCAGGGTGTGCAGCATCACGGCGTACCCGGGAGCGTCAGCCGACGCCCCCGCCCAGGCGATGCGGATCTCGTCCACGGCGTCCATGGAGTCCGACGCTCTGCGGGCCAGCAGGTTGGACAGCCCGGGGGTCCAGCCCATACCCACCAGCACGCGCGCCCCTGCCCGACGGGCGGCCACGTCGAACGCAAGCGCGGCATCGGTGGCATCGTGGTCGTCGCATACGCTCACGTACGCCGCGGCCGCCTCCACCGCCGCCCGAACGATGCCCGCCTCGTAACGGTAAAAAGGGCCGGCCGCACCCACGGTCACGTCGTGCGCCCGCATGAGCCCGACCAGGGCAGGCCGGTCGGCAACGTCTATGCCGTCTGCCTGAACCCTCGGGTCTTGAAGCTTCCCGACGAACTCACGGGCCCTGTCCAGGCGGATGTCCGCCACCGTGATACGATCCACGCCCGGCAGCCCGCGGAGCCAGCGCACGCAGTGACCGCCGATGTCGCCGGCCCCGCCCAGCACGGCAATCCTCACGGTAAGACCCCCCCTCTGGGGATCATTTCGCCCGGGCGCGCGTGGGCACCTTGTGATCCGCGGAAGTCAACTGAAAGTTCCGAGAATTGCAGGCGTGTTCCCGCCGCCACCCGGTGTCGGTGTG
>DYFO01000076.1 GCA_020725145.1 Symbiobacterium thermophilum | reverse complement strand
TCTTATGTGAGTGAGCCACTACCCGTTCGGCAACATTCTTATTTGAGTTGACACGTACAGATGTCGCAACTTTTCTGCACTCAATTGCCGGACGGGGACTGCCGATAGGAAGGCTGGAAGCGAGCCGCCCCCAGAGGGCGAGAACAAAAGAGAGGAGGGACCTGACCGTGGGAGTCCGCATCAACAGCAACCTGGAGGCCCTTAACGCCCACCGCAACCTGCTGGTGACCGGCAACGCCCTCACCAAGAGCATGGAGAAGCTTTCCTCGGGTCTGCGGATCAACCGCGCGGCCGACGATGCCGCCGGACTGGCCATATCGGAGAAGATGCGCAGCCAGATCCGGGGCACCAATCAGGCCATCCGCAACGCTCAGGACGGCGTTAGCCTGCTGCAGACCGCGGAGGGCGCGCTGGCCGAGGTGCATGCCATGCTGCAGCGCATGCGCGAGCTGGCCCTGCAGGCGGCCAACGACACGCTCTCGTCCGGCGACCGCGAGGCCATCAGCAAGGAGCTGGTGCACCTCAGGGATGAGATCTCGCGGATCGGCAACGACACCGAGTTCAACACCAAGAAGCTCCTGGACGGGACCTTCACCGCCGCGTTCCAGATCGGGCCCAACGCCGGGCAGAAGCTCGACGTCCAGCTCAGCGACACGCGGGCAGACGTGATCGGTACGGTGGGCGGCGGTGCCGCCAGCCTCGACGCGGCGGTGACCAGCTTCGAAGCTGCCGCCACGGTCGAGAACGCGGTGGCGCTCGTGGAATCCATCGACCAGGCGATCATCGACGTGTCCGACAACCGGTCGGCGGCCGGCGCCCTGCAGAACCGGCTCGACCACACCATCGCCAACCTGTCGGTGAGCGCCGAGAACCTGACGGCGGCGGAGTCGCGTATCCGCGACGTGGACATGGCCATCGAGATGATGAACTTCACCAAGCTGCAGATCCTGCAGCAGGCCGGCACGGCGGTGCTGGCCCAGGCCAACATGTCGCCGCAGACGGTGCTCCGCCTCCTCGGTTGAGTCAAGGGCCGGGCGGCGGGCAGCCATCCTGCCCGATCACCGCCCGGCCCGCCTTTCTGACCCGGAAGCTGCCAAGGAGAGGAGGTGGCGACCGTGTCCCGCCTGACCGTATCCGGGCTTGCCAGCAACCTTGACTGGAAGCGCGTGGTGGAAGAGATCGGGCGCCTGGAGCGCCAAAGCCTCGTTCGGCTGGAGGACAGGCGGTCCGAGGCCCAGCGCCGTGCCGGGGGTTGGACCGAGGTGCGCGGCAGGCTCGAGGATCTCCGGACCCGGTTGCGCGCGCTCATGTCGCCTTCGCTGGCCGCGGCACGCAAGGTGGTAGGAGGGGTTCCCGGCGAGGTGGAGGCTGCGGCTGGGGCGGGTACGCCGCCGGGAACTTACCAGATCCGCGTGATGGCCCTGGCAGATGCGCACCGCGTCCGATCGGCGGCCGTCGCCGATGCCGGCGAGCCGCTGGGTCTGGAAGGGACTTTCCGGCTTAACGGGCACGAACTGGCGGTGCGCGCCACCGACACCCTGGTCGACCTGGCCGGCATGATCAACGCGGCAGGCGTGGAGGTCCGCGCGTCGGTGGTCAAGGTAGCCGAGGGGCAGCACTGCCTGGTGCTTGCGTCGGAGCGCACCGGCCTGGCCCACGCGCTCTCGCTGGAGGACGGCAGTGCGGGGGTGCTGGCGGCGCTGGGGCTGGTGGACGGCGAGGGCGAGGCCAATACCCTCACTCCGGCGCAGGATGCCCGATTCTACCTGAACGGACTGGAGCTTGGCCGTTCCTCCAACACGGTGACCGACGCGGTGCCCGGCCTGACCATCAGACTCGGAAGGGCAGGGGCCGAGGCCAGCTTGGAGGTCGTGCCCGACCGCGACGCGGTGGTGGAGGCGGTCGCCGCTTTCGTGGCCGCCTACAACGCCGTGCTCCGCACGGCGCGATCCGGGGCGGCCGCCGCCGATTCCCACCTGGTGAGGGTGGTGGAGGGGCTCCGCCGCGCGGCCACGTCGCGAGGGGGAGCCGGCGACTTCGACGAGCTCTGGGACGTGGGCCTCAGCACCGCCGCCGACCGCTCCGGCGAGCTGGGGTTGGATCGCAACCGGCTGCTCGCGGCCTTGGAGCACAGCCCGGAGGCGGTGGTCTCCCTGCTCGCGGGCGAGGGTGATTCGCCGGTGGCGAGGCTTCGAGGCTACGTCGACGGCCTGCTCCGGCCGGGCGACGGGACCGTCGCCCTGCGCACAAGGTGGCTGGGTGAGCTGACAACCTCCCTGGGCCGCGAGATGGAACGGGTCGAGGAGCGGTTGCGGGCACGCGGCGAGATGCTCACCCGGCAGTTCCTGGCGATGGAGCGCTTCGTCGGGGAACTGGGCCGCCAGAGTAACGCGCTGGCCATCCCTCTGGCCTGGCTGGGCGCGAGGGACTACCGTTCCTAGCGAAGGGGGGACAAGGACGTGCACCGGAATGCCAGCTGGTGCTACCGCGAGACCGACATCCTCACCAGCCGGCCGGAGGTCCTGGTGGCCCGCCTGCTGGCACGGGCCGCGGCCCGGGCCGAACAGGCCGCCGGGGCCATCGAGGCCGGTCGGTGGGAAGAAGGGGGACAGGCGCTCGGTTCCGTTCAGGCCATTTTGGCCGAACTGCGGGAGGCGCTTGACCTCAAACAAGGCGAACTGGCCGCCAACCTTGACCGGCTGTATGCCTTTTGCCAGACCAGCCTTCTTGATGGGAGCCTGCACCGTGATCCCGGGGCGATCCGGTCCGCCTCCCGTATCTTGGGCGAGCTCGGCGACGCCTGGACCCAGGCCGCGGGGCTGTCGGGAGGCGAGGGCCTCTGAGCGCGGTCGGGGACCTCGTCGCGGAGCTCGTGCGGGTAACCCGGGCCCTGTGCGAGGCGCTGGGGGCCGGGGAACCGGAGTGGCTCTTGCTCCGGCGCCGCGACGAGCTCATAGGCCGGCTTGTAGCCTTGCGGTCTTGCGGCGCCGAAGCTCCGTGGCCGACGGCGGCCATCGCCGAACTCGAGGAAGCCGACCGACGGCTGCGGGAGATGGCCGAGCTCAGGTTGCACAAGTTGGAGGCCTCCCTCGCCGACCTGGGACGCCATCGGGTGGCCATCCACCGCTACCTGGGCACCAGCGAGGGCGGCCAGGGAAGGCCGTAGCGTCCGAGCAACACCATCAGCTGGGCGGCGGCTTCGGTCTCGCGCGCCGACGCCCGCGCGTGTTCCCGGAGGGCGGCGCGGAAGCTGGACTCGTCCAGGGTGAGTGCCGCCCGCTCTGCCAGCCCGGCGGCGGCCGCCCGGTGCTCCAGGGAGGCCAGTGCGGCGGTGGCGAACGCCTCTGTCTCCGGCGGGAGTTCCGCGAGGCTCTGGACGAATCTTCGGCGCCGCTCGCGGTGGGCCAGCGCGGTGTCCCGGGCGGCCCGGGCCACCGCCGCCAGGCTGAGCTTGCCGCTTTCCAGCCGGCGGGCCATGTGAAGCAGGACGAGGTCGGCCTCCCGAGCCTCCAGGAGATCTTCCCACGCCGCGAGCAACCCGCTCGTCCAGACCGGCGGGCCCGGGGGGCTCGGTGAAGTGAGGTCGGCGTCGACGGGCCCATCGGGGATCACCGCAACCGCTGCCGGTTCGACCGCCACCGCGTCGGGCGATGGCGGCGAAGGCTGCGGAGGCCGCGGGGCCGCCGCCGACCCGCCGGTGGCCTTCGGAGGTGCGGAGGCCGACGGCAGCGGTTTCGGGGCTCGCGGCATGGCGGCCAGCGTGAGCGTGCCTACGAGGGCGGCCACGGCGAACACGCGCCCGAGAAGGACCCGTCGCATGTCCTTATTGTGCGGGGAACTGCCGTCGGCCATGCCCGGCAAAACCTTGCTAGCAGGTATTCCGTTCCGCGCGGGCGAAGTGGGATGGCGCGGGAGGTGAGATTCGGGTGGAGGAAAAGACCAAGATCGTCAGGGAACAGGCAGCGCCGGTCAAAGAGGTGCTCACCGCCGTCTACGAGGCACTTCGGGAGAAGGGCTACAATCCCGTGGGACAGATAGCCTCCTACCTGTTGACGGGAGACCCCGCCTACATCACCAGCCATCGCAACGCCCGCACCGCCATCCGGGCCGTCGAGCGCCAGGCGTTGATCGAAACCGTGCTGCGGCACTATCTCGAGGGCCGGCAGGACTGACGCCTCGTACAGGGAAAGCCGCCGCTTTCGGCGAATGCTGAAGACCGCCGGAGGGGGAGGGGTGAGCCCGCCGTGAAGTGGCCTGATCGCCTTGCGCGTCCGGTGCGAATGGTCGAGGCGGCGAGCAGGGCGGTGCGGTCTTCAGCGGTGAGGGGCGCCCGCCGCGCCGGGGAGGAGGCGCGCCGCTTCCGCGAGTTGATCCTCGCCGGCCGCCGGCTGCCGGCCCGGTGCGGCCCGCGGTTGCGGGCGACGGGCCGCCGGCTGGCGGGCGGCCTCGGCCGCGTGGAGCATCGGCTCCGGAGTGGCCTCCGAACGGCCCGGGAACGCGTGGTCGCCCTGGCGGCAGGAGCGTCGAGGGCCGGCCGTCGGGTCCTGGCAGAGTGCGGGCCGCCGTTGCGGGCGGCGGGCCGCCGGCTGGCGGAGGGTGGACGCCGGGCGGCGCTGACGCTCGGAAGGTCGGTGACGATCGCTGCGGCGAGCGCGGCCGCGACGGCCTCCGCCATGGCGCGGCGCCTGGCGCCGCCGCTGACCCGGGCGGGCAGGCAAGTCGCCGCGTTGGCCCGGCAGGCGGTGGTCTTGCTCCCGGGGACGGTGCTGACCGTCGCCCGGGCCGTCGGGCGGCTGGGGGCGGGACCCGCGCTGGCCGCCTGTCCCCTGGTATGGGTGGGAGCGGCGTTGCCGGGGACGCTGGGTGCCGCCCAACTCCTTCACTGCTGCCTGGGGCTGACGGGGGCCACGCTGGCGGCATGGCTGGCCGGGGCGTGTTTGGCGTTGATGGGCGACCGGGAGTCGGGCGGGCGACGGCGGGTGGCGGTCGCCGGTGTCCTGGGAGCTGGCCTGCTGGGATGCTCCTTCGTGCTGGGTGAGCGGCTTGCCGGAATGGGATGGTGGCTGCTCGGACCGGCGGGTGTGATCGCGGTGGCGCTGTGGGGCTCCCGCCGGTTGCCGGAGGCACACCTGGCCTGGGCGGGCGCCCTGGCGCCGCTGCCGGTGGTGGGCTGGGCGGCCGCCGGCGGACTCGGTTTCCCCCCGCCGCCCCTCCTGGGGTGGGCGGCCCTCTGGGTGGGTGGCTGTGCGTTGCTCTGGGGTCGGGCCGGCCCGGGTGCCGGGCTCGCGCTGGGACTGGCGCGGCTTTGCCATCTTGCCTGTCCTTTCGTGCTGCTGGGCTTGCTACGCTGGCATCCGCTGGGCTTGGTCTTCGTAGCCGGCGTGGTGGCGGCCAATCTGGCTTGCCACGCACCGTACCTGTGGGCGGCGAAGGACGGGTTCCCCCGTCGCTGGGGGCTGGTACTGGGACTGACGGTGGGCGGCCTGGTGCTCACCGCCGCCTTGCTCCTGGACGGTATGGGGCTGCCGCTTTAGAAAAGTGGGGGAGCGCGAGGGGGCTTCCATCCCCCTCAATTCATTGAGGGGATACACGGCCCTAGCGAGTCCCGCCTTTCTGTGATATTATGATGGTATGAAGAAAAAGACATGG
>DYFO01000075.1 GCA_020725145.1 Symbiobacterium thermophilum | reverse complement strand
CTTCTTGCCTGGCAATGGCTGCCTCCCCCGTCATACCTGACCGGCGATCCCCATAGACTTGGCCGAGGGGTGATCCCCGGTGGGCACGGCGGGGCTTCCCTCGGCGGTGCTTGCCCGTCTATCGCCCCGTCTACGCTCCTGTCTCGGTGAAGTGGACGCGGCCGACCTCGAGGAGATAAGGCTGAACGCGGGGCGGCCCCTTACCCTGGTGGCTACCTGGGCGGACTTCATGGTGACCCAGAAGGGGGCGTGGACCCAGGACCCTCGCGAGGCCTGTCCGGTCACCGCCGAAGACGTGGCGGGAACGCTTGAGCTGATGGCCCGCAGTTCTTACTACGCTCTCGAGGAGGAGCTGCGTCGGGGCTGCCTCACCCTACCCGGGGGACACCGCGTCGGCATGGTAGGGCGGGCGTTGCTCGACGGAGGCCGACTGCGCACCCTCCGCGACGTGTCGGGACTGAACATCAGGCTGGCGAGGGAAGTGCCCGGGGCGGCCAGTTCCCTGATCCCGCTGGTAATAGGCGGCGTGCGGCCGCGGAGCACACTGGTGCTGTCGCCGCCACGGGCCGGCAAGACCACCGTGTTGCGCGACCTGGTGCGGCAGCTAAGCGACGGTGGGAAGGACAGGCCGGGCTACCGGGTGGGGCTGGTGGACGAGCGGTCTGAGCTGGCGGGCTGTTCGGGAGGGGTTCCGCAGCTGGACGTGGGGCGGCGCACCGACGTGCTGGACGGGTGTCCCAAGGTGCAAGGCATTCGTCTTCTGCTGCGGGCGATGGGTCCGGAGCTGATCGCGTGCGACGAGATCGGTGGCGAGGAGGAGGCCGAAGTCCTAGCCGATGCAGCTCGCTGTGGGGTAGGGGTGCTGGCCACCGCCCACGCCGCCGATTTGCGGGACGCCCTGGCCAGGCCGGCGCTGCGATCGGCGCTGCGGTCGCAGGTGTTCGAGCGCGCGGTGGTGCTGAGCCGCCGCCGGGGCCCGGGGACGGTGGAGGCGGTGCACGAGCTGGCGGGGGCAAACGGGCCCGGGTGAGGAGGGGATCAAGTGCTGGTGCGTGTGCTGGGAGGGGCATTGGTGATATGGGCAGGCTGGGCCAGCGGTTGTCTGGTGGCCGGTCTTTTGCGAAGGCGGCCGGCGGAGCTCCGCAACCTGCAGGCGGGCCTGGAGTTGCTGGACAGCGAGATCTGGCACGGGTGCACTCCCCTGCCCGAGGCACTGCGCCGTGCCGGCCAGGCGGTGCCACCGCCCGTCAATCTGGTCCTTGCGGAGACGGCCCGATTGCTGGACGAGGGAGTCTCGGCCCTGGAAGCCTGGCGGGGGGGCGTGGATGCTTTCTTTGCGTCAAGTGCCTGCGACGACGAGGATCGAGAGGTGCTGCTGTCGCTCGGTCATGCCCTGGGGCGTACCTGCCGCGAGGACCAGCGGCGGCACCTTGTGCTGGTGCGTGAGCGCCTGGCGGCCCGCGAGCGTCAGGCCGCAGCTCTCCGCGACCGCTACGAGCGGCTGTGGTCCTATCTCGGGGTACTGGCCGGCGCCGGGTTGGTGCTGATTTTCCTGTAGCTTGACGGGGAGGCCTGTAGGTGGACGTCCAGCTGATCTTCAAGATAGCCGGGATCGGCATTCTCATCTCCGTGCTGAACATGGTGCTGAAACAGGCCCACAAGGACGAGCAGGCACAGATGCTTACCCTTGCCGGAGTGGTGGTCGTGCTGATGCTGGTCATCCAGATGATCAACGACCTGTTCCAGGCAGTGCGTGCGATGTTTCAGCTGTACTAGGGGCGGCTGCCATGGAGGTCGTGCAGGCTGTCGGGCTGGCAGTGGTGACGGTCGTGGTGCTGCTCTTGCTGCGGCAGGAAAGGCCCGAGATCGCCGTGCAGCTTACACTGGCCCTGGGTGTCGTCATCTTCGGGATGGTGCTCGGGAGACTGCTGGGACTTGTCCAGACGCTCGAGAACCTGGCGGCCCGGGCGAGTTTGGACCAGCGCCATCTGGGGACGGTGCTCCGCATCGTGGGCGTGGCCTACGTCGCGGAGTTCGCCGCACAGGTGTGCCGGGATGCGGGTGAGGGAGCGGTGGCCGGCAAGGTAGAGCTCGCGGCGAAGGTGGTTATCCTGGCCATGGCCGTACCCATCGTGGTCGCCGTGCTGGACGCCGTCCTCCGCATCGTGCCGTAAGGAGGAACGTAGATGGAGCGGATCCCGACGCTCGTCGTGCTGGCGATCGGCGCCGTGGTGCTCGTGGGCGGCCCGGCCATGGCCGACGACGAACGTGCCTGGGTGACCGGGGAGGCGGAAGCGCTATCCGAAGTCCTTGAGATCGAAGAGGTGCACGAGTTCCTGGAGCGGCTGCAGCGCGAGCTGCAAGGGGGGCTGCCGCTGGCGAACCTTCGCGAGGCACTTGCGCTCTTCCAGGGCAGAGGCACGTTCGATGCCGGCGCGTTGGGGCGCGGCCTCGTGCGTTCCGCCGCCGCAGAGCTCTTGGCCTCAACCCGACTCCTGGGCAACCTCGTGGTGCTTACCGTTCTCTGCGCGCTGCTGGGCAACCTGAAGGCTGCTCTTGCGGGGCACGAGGTCGGTGACGTCGCCTTCCTGGTATGCTACCTGGTCATCGTGTACCTGGCGACCGCCGGGTTCTTGCTGGCCTCGGGAGTCGCGCGCGGGGTGGTGCACGAACTGGTCGCCTTTATGCAGGCGATCCTGCCGCTGATGGTCGCGCTGCTTGCGGGCATGGGAGCCCTCACGAGCGCCGGACTGCTCCACCCGGTGCTCCTGGCGGGAACGCAGCTGATGGCCATGCTGGTGGCGGACGTGGTGATCCCGCTTGTGCTCTTCAGCGTGGCCTGTGACCTTGCCTCCACCGCGCTGCAGGGTGGGAGGCTGCGCGGCCTTGCCGGGCTCTTTCGCCAGACGGCGGTGGCCGTGATGGGTCTCGGTCTTACCGCCTTCCTGGGGATCGTGGCCGTACAGGGGGCGGCGGGGGCAGTTGCCGACGGCGTAAGCCTGCGCACCGCGAAGTTCATGGCCGGGACGTTTATCCCCGTGATCGGCCGCATCTTCGCCGACGCTGCGGAGCTGGTCTTCGGCAGCACGCTGCTGCTCAAGAGCGCCCTCGGTGTACTGGGGATGGTCGCCGTGGTGGCCATGATCGCCTACCCCCTCACCAAACTGGTGGTGCTGGTCTTCATCTACCGTCTTGCGGCCGCACTTGCGGGTCCCTTCGACGTGCCGGTGGTGGCCGACGCCCTGCAACAGGTGGCCTCGGGACTGACCCTGGTGGGCCTTGCTGCGGGAGCGGTGGGGATGGTGTCCTTCGTGGCCCTTGCGGCACTGGTGGGTGCCGGCAACCTGACGGTGATGCTGCGGTGACCTGAGGGGGGTGAGGTTTACGGAACGCATCGGCCCGTGGGTGCAGCAACTGGTGACCGTGCTGTTCCTCATCCACCTGGTGGAGGCAATGGTTCCGTTGCGCGGCACCAGGAGCTGCGTAAGGCTTGCCACCGGGTTGATGCTGGTGTTGGCGCTGCTCGGGCCGGTGCTGCAGGTGCCCGTGGAGCTGACCGCGCCTGACTGGGCCGGGCTTCCCGCAGTCCGTATTTCCGACATCGACCGTGGATCCCTTGAGCGCGCGCAGCGAACCCGCACGCTGGCCCTCGTTGAAGCCGCGGTGAAGGCGGAGGCCGAGAGGGTGGCAGGTGCGGTCGTGGGGGTGAGGAAGGTCGTTGCCCGTCCGGAGGTGATAGACGATCCGCGGGACTCCGCCTTCGGAAGCCTCGACCGACTCCGCCTGGAGGTAGACGGAACCCAGGAAGCGTTGGGGGTGGTCCAGGAGGTGCTGGCGCGTCACTTCCAGATCTGCCCTTCCAAGGTGGAAGTGTCGCGGGAGGGCCTGGACCCGGGGAGGTGAATTCCGGCCATGGTGGCGGGAGCTGAACGCCGGCAGGATCTCTTGTCGGGTGCCCTCGCCGAGCCGCTTCGACGGCTGGGCCTGAAGGACGCGCAAGTGGAGAAGGTGTTGCGGTGGCTCTTGTTCGGCCTGCTCGGACTTCTGCTCCTGCGGTTGCCCAAACTGATCGGTGGGTTCGAGGCGACCGGCGCCGGGCCGGTTGCGGTGCCGCAGGAGACATCCCAAGTGGGCGAGGGCCCCTGGCGGGAGGAGGAGCGTGCCCTGGAGCGAGAGCTGGAGAGCGTGCTCATGCTGGTCCGCGGGGCGGGCAGGGTCAAGGTTACCCTCACCTTCGCGGCTTCCAGCGAGAAGCGTTTCGGCCACAATCTGAGCGAGAACGTGCAACGCACCGAGGAACGGGACGCCTCCGGCACCGTGCGTTCGGTGCTGGTTACCACGCGCACCGAGCAGGTGGTCCTGGCCCGCCAGGGGGGGCAGGACCAGGCGGTGGTCAGCGTGACCACGCGCCCGCAGGTGATCGGTGCGCTGGTGGTGGCCGAAGGAGGTGGTGATTCCCGCGTTCGCGCCGATCTCACTCGAGCCGTGCAGGCCCTACTGGGGCTGCCGCCGCACAAGGTACGGGTACTGCCGATGGGGAGGTGAGCGACGGTGGTGGTTAGTCGACAGAGCCTGGTTAGGTTCGCGCTCTTCGTGGCACTGGTCGCGGCCATCATGGTCTACCTGCAGCTTTATCACGGGGATTTCCTCGCCCGTTATCTCCAGGGCGACCGGGACTGGGCGGAGACCGAACGCGTGGTGGCACCGGTTACGGAGTCGACTGCCGGCGAGGAAAGCCCGCCGGCGCCGTCGCCGGAAGGGCCTGACTTCTTCGTCGACTTCCGGCTGGAACGTGAGCGGGTACGTAGCCAGCAGATCGAGTATCTGAGAGAGGTGATGGAAAACCAGAAGGTCGACGAGCAGACGCGCCAGCAGGCTGCCCTCCGCTGGCTGGCCATCACCGACAACATGGGCAAGGAGGTCGACGCGGAGAACCTCATCCGGGCGAAGGGTTTCGCCGACGCACTGGTGATCCTGAAGGACAACTCGGCCACCGTCATCGTCCGGGCGCGGGAACTTACCCCCATCGAGGTCGCCCGCATCGCCGATATCGTCATCCGCGGCTGCGGCATCCCCGCGGAGAACATCACCGTCCAGGCCAAGCCGGAGTAGACCTGTGCGGTAGGCGGCCGAGCCACGACTGCGTCAAGATGTGAACAAAGGCAGCATTGATGCCGGTCGGTGAGGGGTCCGGCTTCTTTGCCGCGGATGTGGTATGGGTTAATCATGGAGCCCGTCATGGTGTACGTGGAGCACGGCCGACCCAAGCAGTACCAGTTATCCTCCCACAACGTCCCGCTCAGCCGGCTGACGCTTGACCAGCTCAGGAACGCACTTCCGCTATCGTCAAGGTCCTGGAGCGCTTGCTCGATGTCCCGGGTGGACAGACCCCGAACGTACGTCTCAACCACCAACCGCTCCAGCACCTCCGTCCGCCGCCCGAGCGCTTCCCACAACCGCAGCCTGGCCGGTCATGGCGGTTCCTGGCGGTTCCTGTCGGAGGGTGTTCTTTGGGCTTGCCCATCCCCCTCGGCTACAATGGTGGCAGAAGCGATCGGCCACAGAGTGTCAGACTCCCGGGGGGTGAGTCCCGTGCGATGCTTGGCGAGGCTTGCAGTTTGCCGGCGCGGGGCAAGGTGGTCACCGCGGACGCGATGCACACGCAAACCGAGCTGGCGCGGTT
>DYFO01000074.1 GCA_020725145.1 Symbiobacterium thermophilum | reverse complement strand
TCCTAAAAGCCCTGCACCATAGCGCTTTCGTGAGCTTGGACTTTCAAACTCCAGTCCAACGTGTTTCTCTTCAGCCTCGGGCTGATGGTCACCATGCAGCACCTGCAGATGAAGTTCTACTCGGCCAAGGATCCGCCCACCATCAAGTGGTCCGGGCTGGCCAACTCGGTCTACCTCAGCGCCATCTACATCCCCCCGGTGCTCACCGGCCTGACGGCGGCCCTCTTGATCCACCGGGGGGCGCTTCCCCCGGTGTCCGAAATCGTCGCCCGCTACGGCACCTCCGACGCCGTCTTACCGCTGGTGAGCCTGCAGTACGCCCCGGCCCTCCTGGTGGGCCTGCTCTTCGCCGGAGCAGTGGCGGCGGCGACCTCCACCAAGGACAACTTCCTCATGGCCACGGCGGTCGTGCTCACCCGCGACCTTTACCAAAGAACCATGCGCCCCAAGGTAACGGAACCGCAGCTCATCCTCTTCAGCCGCATCATAATTGTAGCCTTTGGCCTGGTGGGCTGGTACCTGGCAATTCTCCGTCCCGGCCTGATCTTCGACCTGGTGGCCCTGGCGGTAGCCGGCACCTTGCAGTTCATCCCCTCGGTGATGGCCGTGGTCTTCCCCACCCGCAAGGTGTGGCTGACTTCGGCTGGCGCCATCACCGGCACCATCCTCGGGGTGCTCACCGTCGTGCTGTTGACCTTCCCGGCACGCCTCGGCCTGGCCATCGGGGCCCACCCCTGGGGGCTGCACGCCGGGATGTGGGGGCTTGGGCTAAACTTCTTGTCCGGCCTGATCGTCAGCCGCTTCACCCCGCCTCCCCCCCAGGAAGCCGTGGACCGCATCCATGGTTACCTGGACGAGGCCATCTACGGCAGCTGAGGATGGCACGGCAGGGAAAACGGCGGCGCCTCCGGGAGACCCCGGAGGCGCCAGCCTTCTCGAACCGCACTGCCTACATCATGAAGATGCCGACGATGGTCGCGACCACCAGGCCCGAGATGACGGGAATGAGGTTCCGCCGGGCAAGGTCCAACGGGTTGACCCCGGCGATGCCGGCGGTGGCCACCAGGCCGAAGCACCACGCCACCAGGGTTCCACCGCCGCTCCAGATGGCACCCATCTGGCCGATGGCGGCCAGCGAGGCCACGTCGAAGCCGAGCGGTCCGCCCAGCGCCCGGGCCAGGCTGGCCACGAGCGGCAGCCCGGAGAATCCGGACCCGTCAAGACCGGTGATCACGCCGACGATCATGTTACCGAAGGCCAGCGGGACCCGGCCCATGGGAAGAGCCCCGGCCAGGGCGCGGCCCAGGTCGAACAGGAGCCCCGGGGCTCCCTCGCCCAGGATACGGGGAGCTATAGCCGCCGAGCCCAGGTAGAAGAAGTGCCGTCGCTCACACTGATTGGCCACCCTTTTGCCACTTAGCGTGGCCCGCTGAGGAGGCAAGAGAGGCCTTCCGCCACACCCCCTGGCCGCCTTCACGGGACTGTCTCCCCCTCGACCTCTGCCAGCGCCTGCTTGACGGTGGCCTCATCGATGATGGGTTTTTGTGCGGCGAATCCCGCCAGCAGGGCAGCCAGGCACAGGTTGTTGATACGGCGGGGCAATCCCTTGGAGAACTGATGAACCAACCTTACGGCCTCGTCCGAGAACAGGGGGCGGTCAGCTCCTGCCACCTTGAGGTGATGCTGGACATATGCCCGCGTCTCCTGATCCGGCAGCCCCTGAAGGTGGTAACGCAAAGTCACCCGCTGGGCGATGGCCTGGAAGGTTTGCAGGCGTAACCTTTGGCGGAGTTCACCCTGTCCCACCAGACAAAGGGCCATGGGCGAAGCCGAGTCCAGCTCGAAATTGGTGAGGAAGCGTATCTCCTCCAAAAGCTCCCCCGATAGCAGATGCCCCTCGTCGATGACGACCACCGGCAACTTGTCCTTTTTGGAGTAAGCCTGCCATAGCGCCTCGGTCAGCTGCCGGCGAGCGTCGGCGGCGTGATAAGCCGGCTCCAGGCCCAGCTGGCGGCCGAGGGTACGGTAAAGGTGCCGGGGAGTGAGTGCCGACTGAGAGACGTACACGAGCTGATGCCGGGCCAGGTCCAGGCCGGCGGCGAGGGCCCTGATGGCGGTGGTCTTGCCGCTGCCCACCTCACCCGTGACCAGCCCAAAGCCCCGGTTACGGACGAGGTACCTGAGCCGGGCCAATAGCTCCTGGTACTGCCCGGAGGGAAAGAGGTCGCAGGCGGCCACGGTACGGGTGAAAGGTGTGGTGGTAAAGCCGTAAAAGGCTTCAAACATCGTCGGAGTCCTCCTCTTTTTGGATGGTCCGGAAAGGTATCTCGGCCAGGGCGGCCCGGGCCTCGTCCTGGTGGCGTTTCAAGAGCAGCTTCAGGTAACTCAAGCCGGTGGCCGGCAACTCAGCCGGCGGCCGGGGCCCGGGCCGCACCCGTTGGTCGTGCTCGCGTACCAGCTGATAGGGTATCGCATCGGGATACCTTGTACCCTCGTGCCAGACCTGGAGCCGGCTGAGGTCAAAGGGGTCGTAGCGCAGCTGAACTTTCCTTTGGGCCAAGCGGGAGTCCACCTCGTAGCGATTTCCCCCGAGGCTCACCCTGCCCGTGTTGTCCACCCGGCGCTCCTCCTGCCACAGAAACACCTCCGCCACCCGGGCTGGGTCGGGCAGGCGGATATCCTCAAGCGCCCGGGCGAAGCGGGCCGAAGGTGTCTGGGCCGTCTCCCGGTTGGGCCGGTGATGGTAACCCTGCTCCAGCCAGGCGGTGAACAGCCGGTTCAGTTCGGCCAGGGAGTCAACCGGAAAAGCCCTGAGTTCGGGTAAGAACGAGCTGTCCACCACCTGCCAGAACCTCTCCAGCTTGCCCTTGCCCTGGGGCGAGTAGGGGCGTGCCGAGAGGTGATGCACGCCCAGCTCGGCACAGATGCGCTGAAACTGGTGGCTCTGGTAAATCGCCCCGTTGTCGCAGTATACCCGGGCAGGGATCCCCCGCTTGAGGAGCGCCTTCCTGAAGCAGTCAAGGAGGCTCGGCAGGTCCTCGGCCCAGTAAAACTCGGCGTGAGGCACTAGCCGGGAGTGGTCGTCCAAGAAGGCAACCAGGTAGGTTCTCCGCATTTGCCCGGGCTTTTCGGGGTCGGGCAGAAACGGCCCGTAGAAGACATCCCCCTGCCACTGGGCGTTGGGCCGGTCCTTTTCGTACCGCCGGTAAGCCTTTTTGGGCAGCTTCAAGAGCGCTCTGGTCTTGCCCAGGCGCCTCAGGTGATGGGCCAGGGTGGACGGTTTCAGCTCACCCTCCCGGACCGGGGTTTCGGGGTCCAGGGTGAGGATCTCGACGAGCTGGCGCACACTGCGTTCGGGCACCTCTTCTCGGAGCGCCACCGCCTTTTCCAAGACGGCCGGGTCCAGCCGGCGGGGCTTTCCCCGGTCCCGCCGGATTCGGGGTTTGAGACCGGCAAAACCTTGCTCCCGGTAGGCTTTTTGCCAGCGGCGCAGGGTGCGCGCGGAGAGCTTCCGGGGCTTTTTCACCCCGGGTACGAGGTGCAACTGGCCAAGGAGCGCCGCTTGGAGTTCTGTCCGCTCCCCAGCGGTGAGGTCCGGGGCCAAAAGCGGAGCGATCACCCGGTAGCGGAAAAGGGCCACCTGGGTTGCCCGGTCGTCCATCGGCTGCCACCTCCCGGGGTAAGCATAGACGCCCCGGACCGGGCTGGGGGAGATAAGCTTTCTGTGGGATCGACCTGGGACAAGCTGCCAGGCATGCCATGGACTGGTTGGAAATCGGGCGAGGAGGGTGCTGACGCTCTAGCCGAGGACCTTCGTGCAGCCGTCCACAAAGCCCAGGAGGTGTGCCGGGTCCGGTTCGCCCCAGGGCAATCCCAAAGCCCAGCCCGCCTGCCAGAGCTTTTGGGCCAGGCTGAGCATGGGGCCAATGGCGGCCAGCTGCTCCCGCCGGGCAGGGTCCCGGGCCTTGACTTGGTAGACCTCAGTCGCCCTTATGACCTCACCGGACCAGGCCGTGACCGCCAGCTCCGAGGGCGCGTAGCGGAGCAAGAGCCCGGTCAGCTGCCCGAGCAGCTCCCTGGCCCGGCGGGCCAGCCGGTCCACCCACTGCCACAAGAGCTCCCAGTTCAGTCCGAACTCGACGGCCACCGGCCGGTAGCCCCGTTCACCCGCCAGGTAGTTCACCACCGCCGCCTGGCGGACGCAGACGGGGTATACGGAGTGACGGCTCAGCCAGCTTGGAAGCACCGCTTCCGTCTTCCTACACCAGGGACAGTACAGCCGCTGGATCACCAGCAGGAAGTCACGCAACTGCAAATAATCGGTTCGTCACCGAACCCTTACTTGAGATCGCGCATCACCACAGCTCGGCCTTACAGCTACCGCCACTGGTCGCGCAATCGCCCATCACCGAACTAAAGGCGTTCAGGTCGAGCAAAACGGGGGGCTCATACTTCTGAACCAGAGTAGGAGTCTTATACATGGTCTTCACCTCCTTTCCTGGGTGGGCTATCTTTAACCCACGGTCCCGTCATTGTGCCTGGGGGCAACCCTTGGTTTTGAGGTAACTGTTCAAGCCCGTCCGGCAAGATCAGATCTCGTACTATGCCCCAGAATTCCCCCTTCCCACGGTCGCGTTATTGTGCCGGGAGGCACCCTCTGGTTTTCACCACAACCCGCGAGGGGTGACCCGTCTACCGCCAGAACGTTTGATTGGGGAGCAAAAACTACAACAGACGAATAGTGGCTCCCGTATGCCCACCGAACCCCACTCCAAGACCCGCGTCATCCACGCCACCGGGATGCGCTATGGCCGCGCTCAGATCGTTCATCGCGCTTGTCTTCCTAAATCTACCAGATTCAGTTGCGATTGTCAAGCGGAAAGTGCTCCAAGATGCCCGCAGTACGAGATGCGGCCACACTGCCGGCACAGCTTGAGCAACTGCGGGACTGCTCTGGCCTTAAGGATGTGGTGGTTGGCGACCCGGGACTGATCACCCAGGTGCAAGGAGGCTCCGCGCTAACGACTACCAGTGGATCACGGCGCTGAGGGCACCGCAGCTGACAAGGCTGCGCCAGCAGCGGCTGATCCAGCTCTCGCTGTTTGACGCGCCGGAGCCGGCGGCGACCGTAGGTCCCGAGGACCCTGAATGCTGGCTGGTGGTCTGCCAGAACCCTCTGGTCGCTACCGAACGCCGCCGCAAGCGGGAGGACCTGCTCCGGGCCACCGAGGCGGATCTCGGCCACATCCGCCAGCGAGTGGCAAAGGGACGGACACTTCCAGCTCATGCCAGCCTCGGAAACCGCGAGAATCAGGCTTTTCTTCGAGCGAGCCTAGCCCACCTAGTGGCAGGACACGACGAGCGGCAGGTCATTGACATTGACACGTCAAGGAAGTGCAAGTGGAGCGTGTAACATTTAGGTGGGCGTTGGACGGAGAGGTAGCGAAAGAGACCTCTCCGAGGTTGTCCGGTTTTGTGGGTTCGGTAATCTAACCTAACTTCCCCCTGTAGGAGACCCTGCGAAGGTTCGGAAACCCTTGTGCAGAGCGCGTTTTCGCCTATGAGGTCAGGGATCTGGTGAGACTACGCCGGTAGGCATCCACCGAGTTCCACCAGCCGAGCTTTTGCAGCTCCTGCTGGACACCCTGGCCGACCTCGCCCAGGGTCCACTGCCAGTCTGTGCGGCACTCGCCGTTGATCTCGAGCCGGATCGCGTTGACCTTCAGCTGGTCCCAGCGGCGGAGCAACAGCTCCACCTCCCGGTGCTCGCCCATGGCACGGAGCTCCAGCTCCATCTGCTTCACCAGGTAGAAGGCCAGAAAGCAGATCAAGACGTGGGCCCGCACCCGCCGGCGCCGGTAGTGGTAGATGGGGCGAACCTTGAGGTAGCTCTTGATGTGCCGGAAGGCGC
>DYFO01000073.1 GCA_020725145.1 Symbiobacterium thermophilum | reverse complement strand
ACCTGCTTGAGCTCCATGATGCCTTGCCCGGCGGTTTCCCCGACGGGCTCCTAGGCTGCGTGAAACTCCTGCCCCGCGGCGTGCGCGGAACCGGGGGCTGCCACCGCCGCAAGGCAGGGAACGGACGTCTGGGCGGGAAGTTTCTGACGATCTCCCCGGCGGGAGGGGTGCAGATGTCGCGGGTGCTCATCGTGGACCTGGACGCTGGCCGTCCGCTGCCGGAGGCGGCGCGGGAGGCCGTCCGGCGGGTTTTCGCCACCTTCCCACTGGAGGTCGGAGGCCGGCGGGTGCTCGTCAAGCCGAACATCCTGGGTCCCTTCCCGCCGGAGCGCTGGGTTACTACCAACCCTGAGGTGGTCGGCGCCATCGTGGACTACTTGCTGGAGCACGGGGCCAGCGTTATGGTAGGGGACAACCCGGGCGGCCTGGCGAAGAACTCCTGGCATACCGCGCTTGCCGCCGGCCTGGTGGACGCGGCGCGGGGCTGCTTTGTGAACCTCTCCCAGGAAGTGGTCAACGTGCCTGCCCGGTCCCGCTTCGTCGACACCTTCCCCATCTCCCGCGCGGTGCTCGAAGCCGACCTGGTGATCAACGTTCCCTGCTTCAAGACCCATCTTTTGACCACGCTTACCGGATGCGTCAAGAACTGCTTTGGCTACGTGGCCGGAGGCGCCAAGGCGGCGCTGCACCTGAAAGCCCCCACCCGCAACCGCTTCTCGGAACTCCTCCTCGACCTGTACCGGATCCGTCCCCCCGACCTCCACATCGTGGACGGGGTGCTCGCCATGGAGGGAAACGGGCCCACGCACGGCACGGTACGACCGCTGGGCAAGATCCTCGCGGGGTACGACGGCGTGGCGGTGGATGCCACCATGGCTCGCCTGATGGGCGTTGACCCCATGCAGCTCCGCCTGTTCCAGCTGGCGGAGGAGAGGAGACTGGGCAAGGTGGTGGCCTCCGAGATCATCGTGGAAGGTCGGTTGGAGCCCATCCCCGACTTCCGGCTGCCCACGTCCTTCCAGGCATCTTCACTGGAGCAAGCAGACGCGCTGATGAAAATCAGCACCCTGCGTCCCCGGGTGTTGCGGGACCGCTGCAGCCGGTGTGGCCAGTGTGCCGCCACCTGCCCTCCGCAGGCGATCCGCCTGGACCCCTACCCTGCGGTGGGCGAAGGTTGCATCTCCTGTTTCTGCTGTGCCGAGCTTTGCCCGGAGGGAGCGATGGAAGTGCCTCCCGACATCATTTCCTCCCAGTTCGAACGGATTTTCCGTTGAGGAGGTGGCACCCGCGTGGGACGGGATGCCTTCCGGCAGGCCCTGGCGGATGCCTGCCCTCCCCGAGAGGGAGCCATCGGCTACGTGTGTACCTACACGCCAGAAGAGCTGATCCTGGCCGCCGGACTGCACCCGGTGCGGCTCTTTCCCCCGGGGGGACCGACGGGCCCGGCTGATGCGTACCTGCAGAGTTTTTGCTGCTCCTTTGCCCGGGGGTGCCTGGACGCCGCGCTCAGGGGTCGCTGGGACGGGCTGGCCGGGGTGGTCTTCCCCTACACCTGCGACTCGCTGCGCGCCGTCTCGGAACTGTGGCGGTGCCACCTTCCAACCCGGCATCACCTCTTCCTCAACCTGCCGGTGCGGGTCGAGGGGATTGCTGCGCTGGCTTACGCCGCCCGGGAATTTGAGCGTTTCAGGCAGTGGCTGGAGATGGTGGCCGGGGCGACCGTGGGGACGGATGCCCTGCACGCGGCCGTCCGGCTGGTGGGCGCGGTCCGCGAGAGGCTGGCCGGGAGCAGCCTGCTGGGGCGAGAGTTCCTGGAGGTGGCAATGGGTGCTCAGGTCATGGACCGCTTCACTGCGGCCGAGCTGCTCGAAGGGCTTGCGCCAAAGACGCCACCTCCCCGGCCGGGCGTCGGCGTGCTCCTGGCCGGCGGCGCGCTGGAGGACCCGGCCATCCTGGACGTCTTCGAGGAGGCCGGGGCCGGTGTGGTAGGTGACGACCTGTGCGTCGGGTCACGCTACGCGGTGCTGGGGGCCGCCTGGGGGGATAGCCCCCCCGGCGGTCCGGTGGTGGCGTTGGCCCGTGCCTACCTCGAACGGGTGCCCTGCCCTACCAGGCACCCACCCGAACGGCGCCTGCAACACCTGCTGGCGCGGATCGCCCAGCGGCAGGCGCGCGGAGTCGTTTTCCTGCTGCAGAAGTTTTGCGACAGTCACGCCTTCGACCTGCCGTACCTGCGCTCTGAACTCAGTCTTCGCGGCATCCCCTCGTTGCTCTTAGAGGTGGAGCAAGGGGCGCTGGCCCGGGGTCAGGCGCTCACGCGCCTCGAGGCCTTCCTGGAGATAATAGGGAGTTGAGCCAATGGGCCGCGTAACCGGTCGTCTGAAGGTAGACGGACGGCTTAAGCACCTGCTGGTCGCGCACTACCGCGACGCTTACCTCGCGCGGCGCCTCCGTCGTCCGCTGGCCTGGGTGAGCAGCGGCGCGCCGGTCGAGCTGCTGCACGCCATGGGGATCTTCCCGGTGTACCCGGAGAACTACGCCGCCGTCTGCGCCAGCCGGCGGATGGCGGTGGAGCTCGCCGAGGCAGCCGAGGCCGCCGGTTACTCGCCCGACCTCTGCTCGTACGCGCGGACGAGCATCGGCTCGATGCTCGCGCAGCGGGGACCGCTGAACGGGCTGCCCCTGCCCGCGCCCGACCTGCTCTTCGCCGCCAGCAACATCTGCGGCGTGGTGGTCAAGTGGTGGGAGGTCGCCGCGCGCCACTTCCGGGTGCCGCTGTTTATCCTGGACGTGCCGTTTCTGGCCGAGCGGCTCACGCCCCACCAGGTAGAGTACGTGCGTCGACAGCTGGAGGAAGCGGTGGCTTTCTTTGGACGCCACGCGGGGCGGCGGTTGTCGTCGCGCAGCCTGAGCCGCGTGCTACGTCTGAGCGCCGAGGCGGTGCGCCTCTGGAACGAGGTGCAGCTCATGCGGCGTGCGGTGCCGAGTCCCATCAGCGCGCTGGACACCTTCACCAACCTCTTTCCCATGGTGACGCTGCGGGGGACCCGGGCTTGCGTGGGCTACCTGAGGGGGTTGCACCGGGAGGTTGCGGGCAGGGTAGCGCGCGGCGAGGGTCCGGTGCGCGAGGAGCGCTACCGGCTTGTCTGGGACAACATCGCCATCTGGTATGCTTTTGGCTTCATGCGCTATTTCACCGAACGCGGGGCATCCTTCGTGGGCGAGACGTACACCTGGGCCTGGGGCGAGTACGAGTTTGGCCCGGACGACCTCCGCGACCCCCTGGGTTCGCTGGCCACCCAGTACTCGCGCGTGATCCTGAACGTGGACCTTGGGCAGCGCCTCGACCGCCTGCTGAGGATGGTGGAGGGACAGCGCGCAGACGGCGTGGTCTTTCACTCCTGCCGCAGCTGCAAGACGTACTCGCTCGGGCAGCTGACGCTCGCCCGCGAGGTCCAGAGCCGCCTGGGGGTGCCGACGCTGGTGCTGGAGGCGGATATGGCGGACGCGCGGGCCTGGGCCGAGCAATCGGCGCGGACGCGGGTGGACGCCTTCCTGGAGCTGCTGGAGGGCCGGAGGAAGGGATGATGCCCGCCATCGGCCTGGACATCGGCTCCATGACCACCAAGGCGGTGGTGGTGGAAGGAGCTTCCGTGCGGGCGCGGGTGATGATCCCCACCGGCAGCGTTCCGCGACGGGCCGCCGGGCAGGCGTACCGGGAAGCGCTACGCCAGGCCGGGCTCCAGGGTGAACCGCCGGCGGTGGTCACCGGGTACGGCCGCCTTGACGTTCCGTTCGCGGCCCGTCGGGTTACGGAGATCACCTGCCATGCCGTCGGCGCGCGCTTCCTGTTCCCCGAGGCCAGGACGGTGGTGGATGTGGGAGGCCAGGACTCAAAGGTCATCCGCCTCAGTACCGATGGTCGGGTGCTGGACTTTGTCATGAACGACCGTTGCGCGGCGGGGACGGGCCGTTTCCTGGAAGTGATGGCGGCAGCGCTGGGCCTCAGCCTCGAGGAGCTGGGCCCCGCGTCCGCGCGGGCCACCCGGGAACTCACCATCAGCAGCCTGTGCACCGTCTTCGCCGAGTCAGAAGTGATCTCCAACCTGGCGGCGGGGGAGGCGCGCGAGGACATCGTGGCCGCCCTCCACCGGGCCATCGCGCGGCGGGTGCATGGGCTGGCCAGCCGGGTGGGGCTCGAGCCGGAAGTGGTCTTCACGGGCGGGGTCGCGCTCAACGCGGGAGTGGTTCGGGAACTGGAGCGCCTGGTGGGCCGGCGGCTCCTGGTTCCCGCCGAGCCGCAGTTCACCGGGGCGCTGGGAGCCGCCCTGCTGGCGGAGACGGGGGGGACGCCTTGAGCGCACCGGTCTGGCAGCGCCTGGGCATTTCGGACGTGACGCAGATGAACCGGCAGGCACAGCTGGGGCTGCTTTACCTTGCCGCCATCTCGCTCTTTCTGACCGCCGACCAGAACATCCTGTTCCCCAACCTGATCCTCATCGAGCGGGAGCTGGGTGTTGACCACTTCCGGATGGGGCTGGTTTCTTCGGCCTTCACCGTGCTCGGAGCGCTGGTGGCCCTGGTGTGGGGGCGCCTGGCCGACCGGACCTCACGCAAGCGACTTTTGGTATGGACGGTGATCCTCGGCGAGATCCCCTGCCTGCTGACGGGTTTTGCCCGAAGCTACGAGGAGCTTCTCTTCTGGCGGGTGCTAACGGGCTTTGGCGTGGGGGGGATGGTCCCCATCTCCTTCTCGCTGCTCGGCGACTATTTTACCCCGGCCCGGCGCAACGCGGCCAACGCCTGGTTCGGCGCGGTGCTGGGGCTGGGCGTGGTGCTGGGCATGGTGGTGGCCGGGGCGATTGGTCCCGTCTACGGTTGGCGCCTGCCCTTCATCCTCCTGGCTCTGCCTAACTTCGTGCTTGTTCCCCTCTTCTGGCGCTACTGCCCGGAGCCCCGGCGGGGTCAGGGGGAGCCGGAGCTGCGACAGCTGCTGCACGAAGGCATACCCGTTTCGCTTCCTCCTCCCGGCAGCCTTCTTACCCTTTTCCGCGTACCGACCAACCTACTCACCTTCCTGCAGGGCGTGCCCGGCTGCGTGCCCTGGGGCATCCTGCCGGCCTTCATTATCACCTACTACGTGGAGATCAGAGGTTACAGCATCACCGCGGCCACCCTCATGACGGTGGTGTTCGGGCTGGGGTCGCTGGCCGGGTCGCTGGCCGGGGGGATGGTGGGGGCTCGGCTCCAGCTCCTGAGCCCGACCGCGCTCCCACTGTTCATCGGCACCACCATCATGCTCGGTGCCTTCCCCGCCTTCCTGGTAGTGGGATATCCGACCGGGCCGGGGGGCATCTTCACTCCCTCGCTGCTGGCGTTGCTGGCAGGCTTCGTGGCCAGCATGGCAGGCCCCAACGTCAAGGCGCTGGTGATGAACGTGAACCTTCCCGAGAACCGGGGGAGCATCGCCGCGCTCTTCGGGCTGACCGATTCCATCGGTCGCGGAGCGGGTCCGCTGCTGGGAGGGTGGCTCGCGGTCCAGCACGGGCTCGGCTGGACGCTGAACTTCGCCATCAGCTTCTGGTTCGTAAGTGCCCTGGTCTGGCTGGGCATCGCCTTCACTTCTCCCTGCGACCTCGAGGCGGTGCGCAGGACGATGGCAGCCCGGGCGCGGGCCGCGTTGCAGGCCGAGGGGGAAGATCCGGCGCCCGTTTGACGGGCGCCGGTTGGGGAAGCGGGCTCAGTCCGAGGCGGCCGCGGGTTCCTTGCGGGCGGCGCTATCGCCACCTTCGGCAGGTGGTGGAGGACCCTTGCGGTAGTCGTTGACGTGGAACCCCGGGCCTCGGAAGATGACCGTCAGTTGGCGGGGAATGAGGCTCCGGACGGAACCGGCGCACCGGGGGCCGTGTCAACTCAAATAAGAATGTTGCCGAACGGGTAGTGGCTCACTCACATGAGATTGTTGCCGAAGCTAGTCAGCCACCTCCTTTCGGGGGGGCGTGGGTGCGGAG
>DYFO01000009.1 GCA_020725145.1 Symbiobacterium thermophilum | reverse complement strand
CAAAAGCTGGTATTACGGGTGATCCAGGACCTGAACGGCAACTGAAAACCTTACCCGCTGCCCCCCCCTCCCCTGGGCAGCCCTTCTTCGTGTCATGAAAAAATTATCTCAATCCGAGACAACTTGGTCACAAAAGCGTGAGACGGCACCCCCGCACCCCTCTTGACCGCGGCGCGTGCTTCCATCACTCCGCGTTGGAGCACGCCCGTACGGATCTCGATCAGGTTAAGGTCGCCGCCCTCTTGCAGGACTTGCCTGGCAAGGCGGGCGATATCGTCGCTCGGGGCCACAAGGACTATGTCGGGCATACGAAGACCTCCTGGCCTGGTCTGCTCCAGGTTAAAAGAATCTCTTCTCCGTCGTTACGTCAACCCCTGCCGGCCGCTTGTGGGCGCCGACCGGAGGTTGTTGCGCGATGCCGGGAGGAACGGCCCGTCCCGGTGCGAATTATGCTTCAGCAAGCATAACGCTCCGGGCCGGACATACTGCCGGGGGGTGATGGATTGCCCGAAACACGCGACGATGCCCGGCTCGAGCACCGGGTACAAGAGGAACTGCGGGTGGCCGCTCCCAGTGGGCGCCTCGCTTGCACGCAGGCTCTGGAACTGGCCCGGCGGTTGGGCGTGGAGGCAAAAGTGGTAGGCGAGGCGGCGGACCGCCTCGGCATCAGGATCGTCGCCTGTCAGCTGGGGTGCTTTCGCTAGGAGGTAGGGAGGCCATGGGTTTTCGACAGGTCATCAGCCCCGGGCAGGCGCTTGAACGGCTGCAGGGCGCTCTTGGGCGGACGGTGGCCCCCGAGGAGGTCTTGCTGGCCGACGCGTTGGGAAGGGTGGCGGCGGTCGACGTGGTGGCGCGATCCCACGTGCCCGGATTCGCGCGTTCGACGGTCGACGGGTACGCCGTTCGCGCCTCGGACACCTTCGGTGCCGGACCGGAGCAACCTGCCTACCTGGAACTGGCCGGCGAAGTCACCGTGGGCAAGCCCGCCCGCGTCCAGTTGAAGGCGGGAGCGGCGGCAGCGGTGCCGACCGGCGGCATGGTTCCTCCTGGGGCGGATGCCGTGGTCATGCTCGAATACACCGCACAGCTCGACGCCGCGGACGGGGGGCGTTTGATTGAGGTGGTGCGGGCGGTTGCTCCCGGTGAGAACTTGATGGCCGCCGACGAGGACCTGCGCGCCGGCCAGGTGGTGGTGAATGCCGGACGGCGCCTCTTTTCGCCGGAGATAGCGGTGCTGGCGGCCGCAGGCGTGGTTACCGTGAGCGTATCTTCAAGACCCCGAGTCGCCGTGCTGTCGACGGGCGACGAACTGGTGCCTCCGGAAGCCGTCCCCGGACCGGGGCAGGTGCGCGACGTGAACTCCGTGGCGCTTGCGGCGGCGGTGAGGCGCGACGGGGGGCGCGTGGTGTTGCGGGCACTCCTTCCCGACGTCGAGGTCCGGCTTCGCGAGGGCGTGCTGCATGCCTGCGAGCAGGCCGACCTCGTGCTGCTTTCAGGAGGGAGTTCGGTGGGTCCGGCAGATCTGGTACCCCGGGTTCTCGACGGCCTGGGTCCCCCGGGAGTGCTGGCCCACGGGCTTGCGATCCGCCCGGGAAGGCCGACGGTCGTGGCAGCTTGCGGTTCGGTCCCGGTGATCGGACTGCCAGGTCACCCTGTTTCTGCCCTGGTGGTGTACGAGGTGCTGGTAAGGCCCATTCTGAGGTGGCTGGAGGGCGAGAACTACCGGGCGCGTCTGGCGCCGGTGGTGCCGGCGAAGATCGCCCACCAGCTCGCAGCTTCCGGCGGGATCGACGAGTACGTGCGGGTTCGGCTGGTGGAAGGCGAGGACGGGTGGTGGGCCGAGCCGGTACTGGGCAAGTCCGGCGCTGTGGGTACGCTGGCGCGGGCCGATGGGCTGGTGCGGGTACCGGCGGAGCGCAGAGGCCTGGAACGCGGCGACGTTGTCGAGGTGAGGCTGCTGCGCTGGTAGGGGGGAGCCGGGGTGAGGGTGTTTGTCGATAACGTTTCTCTGCAAGAGGCACAGGCGACCGTGCGCCGGGCTTTGGCCGCGGCGGGTCTGGATCGGCCGCTCGGGGCGGAGATGGTGGGGCTTGAAGCGGCCGCAGGGCGCGTGTTGGCCGAGGAGGTCGGTGCATGCTTTTCGGTCCCGCCGTACCACGCCGCAGCGATGGACGGTTACGCGGTACGGGCTGCTGCCACCTCCGGTGCCTCAGAATCCGGGCCGTTGCGCCTGCCACTCCCGGACGCGGCGGTGCCCGTCGACACCGGCTCGCCGCTGCCGCCGGGCTGCGACGCGGTGGTCATGTTGGAGGATGCCGTTCGGGACGGCGAAGCCATCAGCATCACCGCCGCGGTCCCGCGTTGGCAGCACGTGCGGACCACCGGCGAGGACGTGGTGGCGGGCGAGCTTCTGTTCACCCGCAACCACCGGCTGCGGCCGGCCGATCTGGCGGTGCTGGCTTCCGCCGGAGTACGGCAGGTAAGGGTATGGAGGCGCCCTCGGGTGGCCGTCATCCCGACCGGTGACGAGCTGGTCCGGCTGTCGGAGGTAGGCCCTGCCGGCCCGGCGCCGGGACACACGATCGAGTCGAACTCCTACCTGCTGGCGGGCCTGGCACGTGAGTGGGGTGCGGAACCGCTTGTCTTTCCCCCGGTGCCCGACCGCCAACGTGAGCTAGAAGATGTCGTGGCCCGGACGGCGGCCGAAGTCGACCTGGTAGTCGTCAACGCCGGCTCCTCGGCCGGTTCCCGTGACCTGACGGCGCGGGTGGCACAGTCCTTGGGCAAGGTGCTGGTCCACGGAGTCGCCGTGCGACCGGGCAAGCCACTGCTCTTTGCTCTCGTCCGGTCAGGGGAGCGTCTCGTGCCCCTGCTCGGGATCCCGGGTTACCCCGTATCCGCATGGCTTACCTTTCACCTGTTCGGCCGACCCATCATCCTCTCATGGCAGGGACTCGTGCCGACGGCACGTGAGGAGACAGGTGCCGTGCTGACGCGCCGCCTTCCCAAACTGGCCGGATTCACCGAATTCGTCAGGGTGCGCCTCGCAAGGGTCGGCGACCGGGTGGTAGCCGTCCCCCTCTCCCGGGGAGCAGGCGTGCTTACCTCGCTGGTACAGGCGGAAGGCCTGCTGGAGATGGAACCGGCCCGCGAGGGCCTCGATGCCGGGGAGGAGGTGCGGGTTGGGCTCCTGGTGGAAAGGGACAGGTTGGAGGGAACGGTACTCGCGGTCGGCAGTCACGACCTGGCCCTTGACGTGCTGGCCGGTTATCTACGAGGGATCCATCCCGGGATAACCCTGGCCTCCGCGCGTGCGGGCAGCCTGGCAGGTCTGGCGGCGCTGCGGCGGGGAGAGGCCCACCTCGCCGGTATCCATCTTCTGGACCCGGCCACCGGGGAGTACAACCTTCCGTACGTCGCACGCTACCTTCCCGGGACGCGGGTACTGCTGGTAACGCTGGCGTTACGCGAGCAGGGGATCATGGTGGCGCCGGGCAATCCGCTCGGCATCATGGGCCTGCCCGACCTGGCCCGCCCCGGGGTGACCATGGTCAACCGTCAGCGTGGGTCCGGGACCCGCGTGTTGCTCGACGTCGAACTCGGCCGTCTGGGCCTCGATCCGGAACGCCTCCAAGGCTACGAGCGCGAGGAGTACAGCCATCTGGCGGTGGCCGCCGCGGTCGCCGGCGGCACGGCCGATGCGGGGCTGGGGATCTTCGCGGCCGCCAGGGCGCTGGGTCTGGACTTCGTGCCGCTGGCCACCGAACGCTACGAGCTGGCCATCCCCGAGAAGAACCTGGACCACACCGGAGTCCGGCTGCTGCTCGAAGTCGTGGAGGATCAGAGCTTCCGCACGGCGGTGCAGGCCCTGGGCGGGTACGACACGTCGTTGACGGCAGCCCGGCGCTGGGTGGAGGGCGGACGGCAGGATGGCTGAACGCACCGAACGCACCGTCAACTACCTCCGTATTTCGATCACCGATCGCTGCAACCTGCGTTGCGTGTACTGCATGGGCGAGGGAGGAGTTGCCCTCGCTCCCCCTGGGGACATCCTGAGCTACGAGGAAGTCCTGAAGGTGGCCGAGGCCGCCGTCGCGCTGGGAGTGGACCGCTTCCGGATCACGGGGGGTGAACCGCTCCTGCGCAAGGGAGTGGTGGACCTGATCGCCCGACTCGGGTCCCTTCCAGGGGTCCGGGAGGTGACGCTGACCAGCAACGGGCTTCTGCTGGGGCATATGGCGCGCAAGCTGCGGGAGGCAGGGCTGGCGCGGGTCAATCTGAGCCTGGACTCCTTGCGGCCCGAGGTGTACGCGGCCATCACGCGTGGCGGCACGCTGCGCACGGCGCTCGAGGGACTGGTGGCCGCCTTGGAGGCGGGCCTTTCTCCGGTGAAGGTCAACGCGGTAATGCTCGGTGGGGTCAACGACGCGGACCTGGTCGATCTTGCCCTGCTGGCATGGGCCTACCCCGTGGTGGTGAGGTTCATCGAACTGATGCCGCTGGGAGACCCCGAGGCGCGGTCGGCCGGCAACTTCGTGTCCGGGCAAGCCCTGCTCGCACGGCTGGCGCGCCAGGGTGGCCTTTCGCCGGTGGCTAAGGTGCCGGGTAGCGGACCGGCGATGTACCACGAGTGGATGCCGCGGCGCCCGCCAAGGCGGCTGCCTCGTCTCCCGGGGCTTGGCCCCTCGCGCACCGGACCGGCTGTCATCGGTGTGATCTCGCCCATCACCCGACCTTTCTGTTCGACCTGCAACCGGCTGCGTCTGACGGCCAGAGGCATGCTTCACGCCTGCCTGGCCGCCGACGGCGGCGTGGACCTCCGGCGGGCAATACGGATGGGCGCCGGGTCCGCAGAGCTTGCTTCGCTGATCGCACAGGCCGTTGCGCAAAAACCCCCGTCTCACGGCATGGCCTCCGGTCGTCCGTCCCGGACGGGGAGAAAGATGTCGGAGCTTGGAGGTTGAGCGCGGTGAAGGAGTTCACACACCTCGACGCTGCGGGCCGGGCGCGCATGGTGGATGTGGGAGATCGGGAGCCTTCCCGACGCGAGGCGCGTGCCCGTGCAAGCGTCAGGATGTCACCCGGGGTCTTTCGGGCTTTGATCAACGGGACGGTGCCGAAAGGCGATGCACTGGGAGTCGCCAGGCTGGCCGGCATGCTCGCGGCCAAAAGGACCTGGGAGCTCATCCCGCTTTGCCACCCTTTGCCGCTGGAGTTCGTGGAGGTGAACCTGGCCCCTGAGCCCGAGACGCAAACGGTAGGCGTCGAGGTGACCGTCCGAACCACCGGCAAGACCGGCGCCGAGATGGAAGCGCTCACAGGGGCGGCCGTCGCCGCGCTGGCGCTGTACGACATGGTCAAGGCGCTGGGACCGGAAACCACCGTCGAGAACCTCAGGCTGGTGTCCAAGAGCGGTGGACGCAGCGGCGAGTATGCGTACCCGGGTGGCCGAGTGGTGGCGGTCTCGACTTCCGCTTCGCGTGGCGAGCGCAAGCAACCTCAAGCGGAGGGCATCCTGCGGGCCGGGTACGGACTGGAGGGCGACGCCCATGCCGGCGACCCCGAGCGTCAGGTCAGCCTGCTGGCCCGCGAGAGCATCTTGCAGTTGCAGGCCAAAGGGCTGGAACTGGGTCCGGGAGCCTTTGCCGAGAACCTGACGGTCGAGGGGCTCGACACCGGTTCACTCACCGTGGGCGACCGGCTCGAACTGCAAAGCGGGGCGGTGCTCGAAGTCACCGCGGTGGGCAAGGAGTGTCACGAGCGCTGTGCCATCTACCGGCAGGTTGGGGACTGCGTGATGCCACGGGAGGGGGTCTTCACGCGCGTCCTGCGCGGAGGTTCGGTACGCCCGGGCGATATGCTGCGGAGGAAGGGATGACGGGATGAAGGTTCGGGTCGGTCTGATCACCGCCAGCGACCGGGGGGCGGCGGGGACGCGCCGAGACCGCACGGCGGAGGCCGTCCGGGAGGTTTTGGCGGTGACGGGCTGGGAGGTCGAACGCTATGAGGTGGTGCCCGACGAACGCCCGCAGATCGTGGCCGCACTTTTGCGCATGGTGGCTTCGGGCCTGCACCTTGTGCTGACCACAGGCGGAACCGGCCTGGGTCCGCGCGATGTTACCCCGGAAGCCACCGCCGAGGTGGTGGAGCGCACGGTGCCCGGGCTGGCGGAACTCATGCGCCAGGCCGGCCTGCGCTCCACACCGCGAGCTGCTCTCTCGCGGGCCATCGCCGGTACCCGAGGCAGCACGCTGATCTTAAACCTCCCCGGCAGCCCGCGGGGGGCGCGGGAGAGCCTGGAGTCCCTGATCGAGGTTTTGCCCCACGCGCTGGAGCTTCTGGCGGGCCGGGTTGTCGACTGCGGTGCCGAGAGGGAATGAGCGACCGGATCGCGTGTTTTTGCCTGACAGGGGTTGACTTGGCCGCCCGGAGCCACTTATTATAGTTTTAGCACTCGCCTCCAAAGAGTGCTAATAGCGTACCGGCTGCACAGGAGGAGGTAGCTGATGACGGTCAAGGTCAAGCCCCTCGAAGACCGGATGGTCGTCGAAGCCCTGGAGGAGGAAGAGAAGACCCGGGGCGGGATCGTCCTGCCCGACACCGCCAAGGAACGGCCCCAGCGCGGCAAGGTGCTGGCGGTAGGTCCGGGGCGCTACGACGACGAGGGCAAGCGGATCCCCCTGGAGGTTAAGGTGGGGGACGTCGTGATCTACTCCAAGTACGCGGGTACCGAGATCAAGATAGAAGGCAAGGAGTACCTGATCCTTCGGGAGAGCGACGTGCTGGCCGTTTTGCCGTGAGATGGCAGGGCGAGCTTGCCGGTAGCCGTCCGGCAGGAGAGGAGGTCAGGGTAGCTGATGGCCAAGCAACTCGTGTTCAGTGAGGCGGCGCGAAGGTCGCTCGAGCGGGGCGCCAACGCCCTTGCCGAGACGGTGAAGGTGACCCTTGGCCCGCGCGGTCGTAATGTGGTGCTGGACAGGAAATGGGGAGCCCCCAACATCACCAGCGACGGGGTTAGCATCGCCCGCGACATCGAACTCCCCGATCCTTACGAGAACGCCGGCGCGCAGATGCTCAAGGAGGTCGCCACCAAGACTCAGGACGATGCCGGCGACGGTACCACCACCGCCACGGTGCTTGCCCACGCCATGATCCGCGAAGGGCTGAAGAATGTGGCCGCCGGCGCCAACCCCATGCTGCTGAAGCGCGGCATCGAAAAGGCGGTTGCCCGCGCCACCACCGAGATCCGGGCCTTGAGCCGGAAGGTGGAGACACGCCAGGACATCGCGCGGGTGGCCACCATCGCCTCAAACGACCGTGCGGTGGGCGAGCTGATCGCCGACGCCATGGAGAAGGTAGGTCGTGACGGCGTCATCACCATCGAGGAGGCCAAGACCCTCGGCACCACCCTGGAAGTGGTGGAGGGCATGCAGTTCGACCGCGGTTACCTGTCGCCGTACATGGTGACCGACCCTGAGAAGATGGAAGCGGTGCTGGAGGAACCTTACCTTTTGTTCACCGACCGGAAGGTGAGTTCCGCCGCCGATATCATCCCTGTCTTGGAGAAGGTCTCGCGAGCCGGCCGTCCCCTCGTGGTCATCGCCGAGGACGTGGAGGGAGAGGCCTTGGCCACCCTGGTGGTCAACAAGCTGCGTGGGGTGGTCCAGGCCGTCGCGGTGAAGGCGCCTGGTTTCGGCGACCGGCGCAAGGCAATGCTTGAAGACATGGCCGTGCTCACCGGTGGGACCGTGGTCTCGCAGGACCTCGGCATCAAGTTCGAGAACGTCCGCGAGCACATGTTCGGCCAGGCCCGGCAAGTGGTGGTCAAGAAAGAGGAGACCACCATCGTCGAGGGCCGCGGCCGGTCCGAGGACATCAAGAAGCGTATCGAGGTCATCAAGCGGCAGATCGAGGAGACCGATTCCGACTGGGACCGCGAGAAACTGCAAGAGCGCCTGGCCAGGTTGTCCGGCGGCGTGGCCGTGATCAAGGTGGGAGCGGCAACCGAGGTGGAGCTCAAGGAGCGCAAGGCGCGCTTCGAGGACGCCCTGTCGGCAACGCGTGCCGCCGTTGAGGAAGGCATCGTGCCCGGCGGAGGGGTGGTCTACCTGCAGTTGGCCAGGGTGCTCGGTGAAGTGCAGGCCGAGGGCGACGAGGCGACCGGTGTTCGTATCGTGCAGCGGGCGTTGGAAGAGCCGCTGCGGCAGATAGCCACCAACGCCGGCCTCGAGGGGTCGGTGGTGGTGGAGAAAGTCAAGCAAATGGCGGCAGGAACCGGTTTTGACGCCTTGAGCCTCGAATACGTCGACGTGGTGCAGGCAGGCATCATCGACCCTGCAAAGGTGGCCCGCTGCGCGCTGGAGAACGCGGCGAGCATCGCGGGGCTCATGCTCACCACCGAGACGGTGGTCACCGAGAAGCCGGAGGAGGAAGAGGACAGGACGCCCAAGGCGCGGAAGTAGTGATCGCTTGCCCGGAAGGACAGCCCAGCGCGGGAGGGACCAGGCATCAAGGTCCCTCCCCGCCTGTGCACGGGGGAGGCGCCAGTGGACCTGAGTGTTGACGAGGAAATAGCGGCCCTCCGACGACGCCGCCGCGCGGTGATCGTCGCTCACAACTACCAGCCTGCGCCCGTCCAGGACATCGCAGACTACGTCGGGGATTCGTTCGAGCTCAGTGCCCTGGCCTCGCAGACTGATGCCGAAGTGATCGTCTTTTGCGGCGTTCACTTCATGGCCGAAGCGGCCGCCCTGCTGGCCCCGGGCCGCACGGTGGTGCTGCCCGACCTGCGGGCAGGTTGCCCGTTGGCCGACACCGTGTCACCCGAGGATGTCAGGGCCCTTCGTGCCAGGCATCCGCGGGCGGCGGTGGTGGCCTACGTGAACACCTCGGCGGCGGTCAAGGCGGAGGCCGACCTGTGCGTGACTTCGGCCAACGCCTTGCGGGTGATCGAGGCCTTGGCCGAAGACGAAGTCATCTTCGTCCCCGATGCCAACCTCGGCAACTTCGTAGCCCGCCACACCCGCAAGCGCCTGATCACCTGGAACGGCACCTGTCGCGCGCACAATGCCGTGCGGGTGGACGACGTGCGCACCGCCCGCCGCGAGCACCCTGACGCGCCGATCGTGGTTCATCCTGAGGTCCCGCCGGCCGTCGCCGAGCGGGCCGATGCCGTGCTGGGCACCGGCGGCATGCTCCAGTATGTACGCACTCATGAGGCACGCCGGTTCGTCATCGGCACCGAAGCCGGCATCCTTCACCGTATGCGCCGGGAGAACCCCGACAAGGAATTCCATCTGCTTTCGGCGTCGCTGTGGTGCCCGACCATGAAATACACCGATCTCGCGGGGGTGGCCCGGGCGCTGCGGGACCTTGAGCCACGCATAGAGGTTCCCCCGGAGGTGGCGACCCGCGCACGTCGTGCCCTTGAACGCATGCTCGAGTTGGGCCGCCGCCGCGAGGGAGGCTGACGCCGTGCACCCCCTGGTGGTTACAGGCCTCGTGAAACGAGCTTTGCGGGAGGACTGGGGCCAGGGGGACCTCACCACGCTGGCCATCGTACCTCCGGGCATGTCCGGCAGGGCGACCGTCGTTTGCCGTAGCGGCGGGGTGGTTGCCGGCCTGCCCGTTGCCGAATGCGTGTTTGGGATGGCCGATGCCGACATCCGGTTCAACCCGCTGGTGGCGGAAGGTGACCGGGTACCGCCCGCGTGTCCGGTGGCGGCGGTTGAGGGACCGGTGGCCGGCATACTGCAGGCGGAGAGAGTAGCTCTCAACTTCCTTCAGCGCCTGTCCGGCATCGCCACCGTCACCCGCGAGGCGGTGGAGGCGGTGGTGGCCTACGGGGTGCGCATCCTCGACACCCGCAAGACCACCCCCACGCTGCGGGCATTGGAGCGTTATGCCGTCCGGGTGGGTGGAGGGTTGAATCACCGCTACGATCTGGGCTCCATGGCGCTGATCAAGGACAATCACCGGCGTGCGGCGGGGAGCATCACCGAGGCGGTGAGAAGAGTTCGGGCGAACTCCGGTCCGGCGGTGCGTATCGAGGTGGAAGTGGAGACGCTCGACGAACTGGAAGAAGCCGTCGCGTCGGGGGTCGATCTCGTCATGCTGGACAACATGGATGTTGCGACCATGGCGGAGGCGGTCCGGCGCGTCGCGGGCAGGGTACCGCTGGAGGCCTCCGGGGGCATTCGCCTCCAGGACCTGCCGGCAGTGGCGGCGACGGGAGTCAACTACATCTCGCTGGGCTACCTGACCACGCGGGCTCCCTCGCTGGACATGAGTCTGGAGCTTGAACCAGAGAGCTTCACCCCACAACCTGCCGAGGTGAGGTGAAAGGGCATGAGGCCGGTGGACGAGCAGCTCCGCAACGCTGCGGAGGTTGGTGATCCCGCCGCCGTGCAGGACATGCTGCGGCTGGGTGCCGATCCCAACGCGGGCCAGGAGGGAGACCTGCTGCCCTTGCACCTGGCGGTAGGGGCAAGGCGGGAACGCGTTGAGGTGGTGAGGTTGCTCCTGGCCAACGGCGCCAGGGTCAATGCCAAGAGCGCTTCCGGCGAGACGCCGTTGCACCTGGCGGCCCGCGCGGGTGAAACCGAGATAGTGCGCCTGCTGCTTGAGGGCGGGGCGCGTGTGCAGGCACGCGACGGGCGCCAGTGGACGCCGCTGCACGGCGCGGCGGAGGGCAACCACGCCGACACGGCTCGCGTGTTACTCGCGAGCGGGGCGGATGTCAACGCCAGGGGGGCAGACGGCCGAACGCCCCTGCATCTGGCGTCGGCGCGGGGACATGTCGAATGCGCTGATGTGCTGGTGGATTACGGGGCCAGGGTGAACGCCCGCGACACCGAGGGAAGTACACCCCTGCACCTGGCGGCAGAGGAGGGACATGTCGCCGTAGTGCGAATGCTGTTGGCCGCGGGGGCCAAGCCTACCGCCAGGGACGCAAGCGGCGGCACCGCCGCGGAGCGCGCGGAACGCCGCGGGCATGGCAAAGTGGTCAGGCTGCTTGTCGGAGGGGGACACCACTGAGGCGGCGCCGCAGGGGCCGACGGCAGGTGAGGCGAAAGGAGACGACGGGGAGTGGCTTTGGGCGTGCCGCGTGGGAGCATCCTGCTCACCGCCGAACAGATCGCTTCCCGGGTAGACGAGTTGGCCCGGTCGATCTCCCGTGACTACGCCGGCAAGGACCTGCTGCTGGTGGGCGTACTCACGGGAGCCTTCGTTTTCCTGGCCGACCTGGCACGAGCGCTGACCGTTCCCACAGCCATCGATTTCCTGGCGGTTTCGAGCTACGGGCGGTCCACCGTAACCTCTGGAGTGGTCCGTATCCTCAAGGATCTCGATGCGGAGGTCGCGGGGCGCGACGTGCTCCTGGTGGAGGACATCGTGGACAGCGGTCTGACGCTGAGCTACCTGGTAAGACTGCTGCGGGAGCGCGGTCCGGGTAGCCTGCGGACCTGCGTGTTGCTCGATAAATCGGAGTGCCGCAGGGTACCGGTGGCCCTGGACTACGTGGGATTCACGGTTCCCAACGTCTTCGTGGTCGGCTACGGGCTGGACCACGCGGGCCGGCACCGCAATCTGCCCCACCTGTGGGCACTGAAAGGGCACAGGGATCCCGGGGAGGGAGCGCCGTGAAGCACAGGGAGCTTGTGGCGATCATCGATTTCGGAGCGCAGTACAACCAGCTCATCGCCCGCCGGGTGAGGGAGAGCGGGGTTTACTGTGAGGTGTTCCATCACGATACCCCCTGGACGGAGATCGTTGCCCGCCGCCCGCAGGCCATCATCCTGACCGGAGGTCCCGCCAGCGTGTACGCACCGGGAGCTCCCCGGGTCGACCCCGCCGTGTTCGAGGCCGGTATCCCGGTGCTGGGGATCTGCTACGGTATGCAGCTTATGGCCTACATGCTGGGCGGGGTGGTCGGCGAAGGGCGGCACGGGGAGTACGGGGGTGCCGTCCTCGAGCTTGTGGGATCCTCCCCGCTGCTGGAAGGTTTTGCGCCCGCGCAACGCGTCTGGATGAGCCACGGTGACCTGGTCGAGAAGCCTCCCCCGGGGTTCGACGTGCTGGCGAGGACCGCGAACACGCCGGTGGCGGTGATGGCCGACGCCACCCGTGGGCTGTACGGAGTGCAGTTCCACCCCGAGGTCGCCCACACTCCCGGCGGCAGGAAGCTGCTTGCGAACTTCCTCCTGGGCATCGCCGGCTGCCGGGGCGACTGGACGGTATCGTCCTTCATCGAGGACAGCGTGACGGAGATCGCCGCACGCGTCGGCGACGGCCGGGCGGTGGCCGCCCTCTCCGGCGGGGTTGACTCGGCGGTGGCCGCGACCCTGGTCGCCCGGGCCATAGGTGAACGCCTGACGTGCATCTTCGTGCGCCACGGTCTGCTCCGCGAAGGGGAGGACGCCGAGGTCGTCCGGACGTTTCAAGGGCGCCAGGGCATGCGCCTGGTGGTGGTGGACGCCGAGGAGCGGTTCCTGCGTGCGCTCAAGGGAGTGGCCGACCCCGAGCGCAAGCGCAAGATCATCGGCGAGACCTTCATCCGCGTGTTCGAGGAGGAAGCCTCCCGCCTGGGACAAGTGGATTTCCTGGTGCAGGGCACAATATACCCCGACGTCATAGAAAGCGGACACCAGGGGGCGTCGCTCATCAAGACGCACCACAACGTCGGAGGCCTGCCCGAGTGTTTCGGGCTGGTGCTGATCGAACCGCTGCGCGAGCTTTTCAAGGACGAGGTCCGAAGGGTAGGGGCGGAGCTGGGCCTGCCCCCCGCGTTGCTGGAGCGTCACCCCTTCCCGGGCCCGGGACTGGCGGTCCGCATCCTGGGGCCGATAACGCGGAAGCGGCTGGCAGTGCTGCGGGCGGCAGATCGCATCGTCACGGAGGAAGTGAAGGGCGCAGGCTGGTACGGACACCTGTGGCAGGCGTTTGCGGTGCTGCTACCGGTGAGAAGCGTGGGGGTGATGGGTGATCGGCGAAGCTACGGGCAGGTTGTGGCCGTCCGGGCAGTCCAGAGTGAGGACGCGATGACCGCCGACTGGGCCAGGCTGCCCCACGAACTGCTTGAGCGCATCTCCGCGAGGTTGGTCAACGAGGTGCGCGAGGTGACCCGGGTGGTCTACGACATCACTCCCAAGCCGCCGGCCACCATCGAGTGGGAGTAGCCCGTTCGCCTACGGCGAACAATTACTCGTCCTTACCCGAGCATTGTTCGCTTCTAGGCGGTTGACAGCGGGGTGTAGGGCGGTTAGAATGGGATTGAGAGTCGGAAACCCGAATGTTGCCCCGGACCCGGGAAAGAGGGGTAACGTGCTCGAACGCGTCTTCAGGCTCAGCAGCAACGGCACCTCGCCGCGCGCGGAAGCGCTGGCCGGTCTGGCAACCTTCTGGTCCATGGCCTACATCATCTTCGCCAATCCGGCCATCCTGGCCGCGGCGGGCGTACCTTTCGAAGGCGCGGTGGTGGGTACCTGTCTTGCGTCCGCCCTGGCCACCGCCGGGATGGGGCTTTGGACCAACCGGCCGTTGGCGCTGGCTCCTGCCATGGGGCTCAACGCTTTCGTCGCCTTCGGCGTCATCGGGGCCCTCGGTTTACCGTGGCAGGCCGGAATGGGTCTTGTAGTCGTTCACGGTCTTGTGCTCGCGCTACTGGGATGGCGGGGTTGGGCCGGGCGCCTGGCCGGGGCCGTCCCGCCAGCCCTGCGGCGTGGGGTCGGAGCCGGCGTCGGGTTGCTGGTGGCCCTGGTCGGGTTGCAGCAGGCAGGCCTGGTGGTGCCCAGCGCGGCCACGTTGCTGACCGCGGGGTCGCTCTGGGAACCCCGGGTGTTCGCCGCCGGGTTCGGCATCCTGCTGACGGCAGTTCTGTTGGCCAGGCGCTTCCCGGGGGCGATCTTCGCCGGCGTGGTGGGCACCGCCGTCTTCTCGGTGCTGGTCGGCGCCCAGGACCTGCCGCCGGCCGTCTTTCGTCTGCCCGCCGTGAGCGGTCTTCTCAGTTCCGGCCGCTTGGACTTCCGTGCGGTGCCGACTCTGGGTGGTCTGGCGGTAGTGCTGACGTTGCTGATGGCGGACCTGTTCGATACGGCGGGGACGCTCGACGCCCTGGAGCGGCAGGGGGGTTTTCAGACGCGACGCGAGCGGGTGCTGGTGGCGGACGGGTTGGCGACGGCGGGAGGTGGGCTGCTGGGAGTGAGCGCGTTGACCACCTATGCCGAGAGTGCGGCAGGCATCGCGGCGGGAGGCCGCACGGGCCTCACCTCCGTCGTGGTGGCGGTTCTCTTTGGGCTGTCCGTATTCTTTGCCCCTCTTGTCGGCCTGGTTCCCGGCGTCGCCGTAGCGCCGGCGCTGGTGGCAGTGGGCTACCTGATGGCTGCGGGGTTGCGTGACGTGCCGCTTGACCGCTTCGACGAGGCGTTTGCCACCTTTGTGACGGTGCTGACCATTCCCCTGACATTCTCGGTGGTGCGCGGTCTAGGGTACGGGTTCCTGGTCTACCTCGTGATAAGGCTGTCCACGGGCAGGGCGGCCCAGATCGACCCCTTGCTGTACGCCCTGGCGGCCATGCTGTTGGTGAGCTTCCTGATCGGATAAGAGCCGTTTGTCCTGCCGTTTTGCTCCGTGACCTGAGAGCAGGGAGGAGGAGAGCCGTTGAACCGGCAGACTGCACCCCTGGTCGGCATCCTCATGGGCAGCGATTCCGACCTTCCGGTGATGTCCGAAGCGGCCCGCACGCTTGAGGAGTTTGAGGTTCCCTACGAGATTCACATCGCCTCGGCCCACCGCGTTCCCGAACGCGTCCGGCGCTATGCCACGGAAGCATCCGGTCGGGGACTTGAGGTGCTCATCGCCGGGGCAGGCCAGGCGGCCCACCTCGCGGGCGTGGTGGCGGCCAGCACCGTTCTCCCCGTGATCGGCGTTCCGCTCAGCGGCGGTCGAGGCGGGGTGATGGGCGGCATCGACGCGCTGCTGGCCACGGTGCAGATGCCTCCGGGCATTCCGGTGGCCACGGTGGCCGTGGACGGGGCCCGCAATGCCGCGTTGCTGGCGGTGGCCATCCTGGCCGTGAGCCGTCCCGAGCGGGGACTTGGGCAGAAGCTGACGCGGTTCCGTGAGCAGATGGCGCGTTCCGTGGACGACCGTGATGCAATGCTGCAGGAGCTGGGATTCCGGGGTTACCTTGAACAGGCAGGGTCGGGCAGGAGCTGAGAGGCCATGCTGGAGCGGTACAGCCGACCGGTGATGCAGGCGCTGTGGTCGGAGGAAAACCGGTACCGCCGCTGGCTGGAGGTGGAAGTGGCCGCCTGCGAGGCCTGGGCGGAACTCGGTGTGCTCCCCGCGGACGAGGTGGCGCGCCTTCGGCAAAAGGCAGCGGCGCTCGTGGTGGACGCCGGTTTCGTGCGGCGGGTTGCCGAACTGGAGACCCAGGTCAGGCATGATGTCGTAGCCTTCACCACCGCCCTGGCCGAGCGCCTGGGCGAGGAAGGCCGCCTGATCCATTACGGCCTGACCTCCTACGACGTGGTGGATACCGCCCTGTCCTCGCTGATGGTGGAGGCGCTTGACGTCATCCGGGAGGGGCTGGAGCGGCTGGCCGCGGCCGTCGCCGGCCGGGCCCGGGAGCACCGCGATACCCTGATGGTGGGGCGCACGCACGGCGTGCACGCCGAGCCCATAACCTTCGGGCTCAAACTGGCGGTTTGGTATGCCGAGATCGGGCGTCACCGGGCGCGCCTGGCGCGTTGCCGGGAAAGCGTCCGCGTGGGCAAGGTGTCGGGCGCGGTGGGAACCTACGCCCACGTTCACCCGCACGTGGAGCGGTACGTGTGCCGGCGGCTCGGCCTTGAACCGGCACCCGTGAGCACCCAGATCTTGCAGCGGGACCGGCACGCCGAATACGTGACCACCCTGGCCATGCTGGGCGGCGCCATCGAGTGCTTCGCCACCGATCTGCGGGGCCTTGCCCGCACGGAAGTGGGAGAGGTGGAGGAACCCTTCGCCACCGGGCAGAAGGGTTCCTCGGCGATGCCGCACAAGCGTAACCCCGTGGTCTCGGAGCAGATGACGGGCCTGGCGCGCGTGCTCAGAGGATACGCGCTGACCGCCATGGAGAACGTGGTGCTGTGGCACGAACGTGATATCTCCAACAGCTCGGCCGAACGCCTGGTGATCCCCGGAGCCACCACGCTGGTTGACTACATGGTGAACCGGTTCGCGGACGTCGTGGAGGGGATGCACGTCTATCCGGAGCGGATGCTCGCCAACCTGGAGCGGTCGGGGGGGATCGTCCACTCCCAGAGCGTGCTCTTGGCGCTGGTCGATACCGGGCTCAGCCGCGAGGAAGCGTACCGTCTCGTCCAGGCCTGCGCGCGCGAGTCGCTTGAGACCGGGCGTCCCTTTCGGGAGCTTGTGCGACAGGACCCGGTGATCGCCGAGCGCCTCGGGCCCGAGCGCCTGGCGGCGGCTTTCGAGCCGAGCAGACACCTTGAACGGGTCGGGGAGATTTTCGAACGCCTGGGGCTCTCGGAGCCCCCTGAGGGAGGAACAGGTCTTGACGGGAACGGCGAAGCTGCTTCACGAGGGTAAGGCCAAACAGGTTTACGCGACCGACGACCCCGAGGTGGTGCTCATCCGCTTCAAGGACGAGGCCACCGCCTTCGACGGCAAGAAGCGAGGCACCATCGAGGCCAAGGGGCCCATCAACGCCAGGATCAGCTCCATCCTGTTCACCTACCTCGAGGCCAACGGGGTGGCCACTCACTACCTGGGGACGGCAGGGGAGAGAGACCTGCTTGCCAGGCGGGTGACCATCATCCCGGTGGAGGTGGTGGTGCGCAACATCGCTGCAGGAAGCCTGGCGCGCCGACTGGGGCTGGCCGAAGGCACCAACCTGGAGCTACCCGTGCTCGAGCTGTACCTCAAGGACGATGAACTGGGCGATCCCATGATCAACCGTTACCACGTGCGCGCCCTGGGCCTGGCAGCCGACGCGGAACTGGAAACCATGGAGGAGGCCGCGCTGCGGGTCAACGCGTTGCTCGCTGCCCACCTTGAACCGCTTGGTCTTCGCCTCGTCGACTTCAAGCTGGAGTTCGGGAGGACCGCGGCGGGTCGCCTTCTGCTCGCCGACGAGATCTCGCCCGACACCTGCCGCTTTTGGGACGTCCGCACCGGTGAGAAGCTCGACAAGGATCGCTTCCGTCGCGACATGGGTGGGGTAGAAGAAGCCTACCGCGAGGTACTCCGCCGCCTGGAGGCGGGCCAGGGAGGGTGAGCCAGGTGCGCTGGGAAGCCCGGGTACTGGTCAGGCTGAAAGCCGGGGTGCTCGATCCTCAGGGAGCGGCGACCCGTTCGGCCCTGGAGAGTCTCGGTTTCTCGGGAGTTGAGGAGGTACGGGTCGGCAAGCTCGTGGAACTGGCGTTCCAGGCCCCAAACCGCGAGGAGGCCGAACTCCGGCTGGCGCAGATGTGCCATAAGCTTTTGGCCAACCCGGTGATCGAGGTCTTCGAGTACGCTCTCGACGCAGGCCGGGAGGGATCGGGTTGCGGTTTGGCATAGTGGTGTTCCCCGGCTCCAACTGCGAACGGGACTGCTATCATGTGGTCGATGCGGTCCTGGACTCTCCCGTCCGTTACCTGTGGCACGCCGACGCGGACCTCTCCGGGGTTGACTGCGTGATCCTTCCGGGAGGGTTCTCCTACGGTGACTACCTGAGGCCGGGGGCGATCGCCCGCTTCGCACGCATCATGCGGGCGGTCGAAGAGCATGCCGCCCGGGGCGGGCTCGTGCTGGGCATCTGCAACGGGTTTCAGATACTTCTGGAAGCCGGGTTACTGCCCGGCGCCATGCTGCGCAACCGCAGCCTGAAGTTCCAGTGCCAGGACGTGTTCGTGAGGGTGGAGACTGCCGATACCGCTTTCACCTCGATGTGCCGGCCGGGTCAGATCCTGCGTCTGCCCATCAAGCACGGCGACGGAAACTACCACGCCGATCCGCGCGACCTTGCGGCCCGCGCGAAAGTGGTCTTCCGTTACTGCGACGCCGATGGGCGGGTGGTGCCGGAAGCCAACCCCAACGGGTCCATGGACGGGATTGCGGGGCTGGCCAATCTCGCGGGCAACGTGGTGGGGTTGATGCCGCACCCCGAAGTATGTGCCGAGCCGGAGCTCGGCGGCACCGATGGGCTGGTTCTGCTGGCGTCGGCCCTGCGCTACTGGGAGGAGCGGTGAGCATGTCCAAGCAAGCCGCGTGGGAAGCGGTCGGCCTGACGGAGGAGGAGTACGAACGCTGCCGCCGGCTCCTCGGACGCGAACCCAACCACTTGGAGCTGGGCATGTTCGGGTTGATGTGGTCGGAGCATTGCAGCTACAAGACTTCGAAGGTTCACCTGCGCAAGCTTCCCACCGCAGGCCCCAGGGTGTTGCAGGGCCCGGGCGAGAACGCCGGGGTGATCGACCTTGGCGAAGACCTCGCCCTGGTCTTCAAGATCGAATCACACAACCACCCATCGGCCATCGAGCCGTTTCAGGGGGCGGCAACCGGCGTGGGAGGCATTCTGCGCGATGTGTTCGCCATGGGCGCCTACCCCATCGCCATTCTTGATTCGCTGCGTTTTGGCGAGCCGGATGGGCGAAGCCGCTACCTGTTGGGCGGGGTAGTGGCGGGCATCGGGTGGTACGGCAACTGCTTCGGTTGTCCCACGGTGGGAGGCGAGGTGTACTTCGAGCCCGCATACGCCGGCAACCCCCTGGTTAACGCCATGTGCCTGGGGTTGGTGAGGCACGAGGAGATCATAAGAGGCAGGGCGGAGGGCCCCGGCAATCCCGTTCTGCTGGTAGGAGCGCCTACCGGGCGCGACGGCATCCACGGCGCCAGCCTGCTGGCTTCGCGCGAGTTCGATGAGCAGGCGGAGGAACGCCGGCCGTCCGTGCAGGTGGGTGACCCTTTCCGCGGCAAGCTCCTGCTCGAGGCCTGCCTGGAAGCCAGGGCGACCGGCCTGCTCGTGGGGGTCAACGACCTGGGGGCGGCCGGTCTGGCCTCGGCCTGCTCGGAGACGGCGAGCCGTGCCGGTACGGGTATGGAGATCGATCTCGACCGCGTCAGCCGGCGCGAGCCGGGCATGAGCGCGTACGAGGTAATGCTCTCCGAGTCGCAGGAACGCATGCTGCTGGTGGTGAAGCCCGGCGGCGAGGACGTGGTGGCCGGCATCTTCGCCAGGTGGGGGCTGGAGGCGGCGGTGATCGGCCGGGTGACCTCCGACGGCATCATCCGCGTGCGCGAAGCGGGCAAAGTGGTCGCCGAGGTGCCCGCGCGTGCTTTGACCGGCGAGGCTCCCACCTACATGCGCCCGGAACACGAGCCGGCCTACCTGACCGCTACCCGGAGCTTTGCGCCCGAACGCCTGCCGGACCTCGAGCCGGCGGAAAGCGGACGCATACTCCGGCAGCTTCTGGCCGCGGGCAACCTGAGTTCCCGCGAGTGGATCTGGCGCCAGTACGATCATCTGGTGGGGGCCAACACGGTGCTGCGGCCGGGGTCGGACGCCGCGGTGCTGCGGGTGAAGGGGCGGCCCCTGGGCATAGCCGTCAGCGTCGACGGCAACGGTCGCTACTGTTACCTCGACCCCAGGCAGGGGGGAGCCCTGGCGGTGGCGGAAGCCGCGCGCAACGTGGCGGTCAGCGGAGCACGGCCGGTTGCCCTCACCAACTGCCTCAACTTCGGAAACCCCGAGCGCCCCGAGATCATGTGGCAGTTCCGCGAGGTTGTGGAAGGCATGGCCGAGGCCTGCCAGGTGCTCGGAACCCCGGTGACCGGGGGTAACGTGAGCTTTTACAACGAGACGCTCGGCGAGAACATCTACCCGACCCCCGTGGTTGGGATGGTAGGACTGCTCGAAGACATCGCGCTGGCCACCGCCCAGGGTTTCCGTGCAGCGGGGGACCACATCGTCCTCCTTGGGCTCACCGGCAACGATCTGGGCGGCAGCGAGTACCTCAAGCTGGTGCATGGGGTGGTCGGCGGCTTGCCGCCGCACCTGGACCTTGAGGAGGAGCGAAGGGTACAGGAGTTGTGCCTGGAGGCGATCGGAGCGGGACTGATACGCTCGGCCCACGACTGCTCCGACGGGGGGCTGGCGGTGGCCTTGCTGGAATCGGCTTTCACCGCCGCGCCGGGAGCGCACGGATTCGAAGTGGACCTGGCTTGCGTCCCGGCAAGGAAGGCGGTGCTCCGGAGGGACTGTCTGCTGTTTGGCGAGACACCTTCGCGCATCGTCCTCACCGTCCGCCCGCAGCACCTGGAGGCTTTGCTCAAGCTGGCCCGGCGTCACCGCGTGGCCGCTTCCCGGCTCGGAGAAGTACGCCAAGCACGGGTAACCATGCGCCATGGTGACGACTTTTGGGTGGACGAGCCCACCGCGGAACTCGAGGCCGTCTGGAGGGGGGCGCTGGCGTGCACGGCGGAGGGGACGGCGTGATCGGCAAAGGCGATCATTGTGGGGTTTTCGGGATCGGGCTTTCACCCCGGGCTGCCCAGATCACCCATCACGCTCTTTATGCCCTGCAGCACCGGGGGCAGGAGAGCGCCGGTATCGTCGCCGGCGGCGAGGGAGGCGTCGAGATCCACCGGGGGATGGGTCTGGTGTCCGAGGTCTTCGACGCCGACGTCCTCGGCCGCCTGGCTCGGGGCACCGACCTGGCGGTGGGCCACGTCCGTTACTCGACGACCGGAGAGAGCTCGCTGGCCAACGCCCAGCCCCTCCTGGTTCGCTACCGCCGGGGGCACCTGGCCCTGGCGCACAACGGCAACCTGGTCAACGCTCCCGCGCTCAGAGAGGAATTGGAGCGGGAGGGGTCCATCTTTCAGACCACCCTGGACACCGAGGTGGTCGCCCACCTGGTGGCCCGTCTGTCCGACAACGGCCCCGAGCAGGCACTGGCCACCAGCCTGGCCCGAGTCCGGGGAGGATACGCGCTGGTCGCCCTGGCCGATCGTAAGCTCATAGGGGTCAGGGATCCCAGTGGCATCCGCCCACTCGCCCTCGGTCGGTTGGGGAAGGCTTTCGTGCTGGCTTCGGAATCCTGCGCCTTTGACACGGTGGGAGCGGAGTTTTTGCGGGAGGTGGGGCCGGGAGAGATGGTGGTGGTGGAAGGCGACCGCCTGCGTTCGCTACCGGCTTTGCCTCCCGGACGTCCCGCGCTTTGCGTCTTCGAGTTCATCTACATCGCCCGTCCCGATTCGAACCTGCACGGGCTGAACGTACACGCGGTGCGCAAGGAGCTGGGCAGGAGGCTGGCCCGTGCCCACCCGGTGGCCGCCGACATCGTGACGGGCGTGCCCGACTCCAGCATCTCCGCGGCCTCGGGCTATGCCGAGGCCGCGGGCATCCCCTACGAGATGGGTCTGGTGAAGAACCGCTACATAGGCCGGACCTTCATCCAGCCCTGCCAGGAGGCGCGCGACCTGGGCGTGACCCTCAAGCTTAACCCCCTGCGCAAGGTGGTCGACGGCCGGCGCGTCGTCCTCGTAGACGATTCCATCGTACGTGGGACGACCTCGCGGCACATCGTGCGTCTTTTACGTGAGGCGGGAGCCCGGGAAGTGCACCTGAGGATCGCGTCCCCGCCCTACCGCTGGCCCTGCTACTTCGGGATCGACACCTCCTCGCGGGAGGAACTGGTGGCGGCGGAGCGGGACGTCGAGGAGGTACGCCGGCTGGTCGGTGCCGACAGCCTGGCCTACCTCAACCTGGAGGATCTGGTGGACGGCGTGAAGGCAGGGGGCCTGTGCCTGGCCTGTTTCGACGGCGACTACCCGGTTCCGGTGTTCGACGCGGCGGGGGGGAGATAGCGTGCGGGACGAGCAAGGGTTAACCTACCGTGATGCCGGGGTGGACATCGACGCGGGCAACGAGGCGGTGCGTCGCATCCGCCGGTTGGCGGTGCGGGCGACGCGCCCGGGCGTCCTGGGGGAGATCGGGGGGTTCGGAGGGTTGTTCCACCTCGACCCCACACGCTGGCACGACCCGGTGCTGGTGGCCGGTACCGACGGGGTGGGCACCAAGCTCAAGATCGCCTCTGCCCTGGGTAAGCACGACACGGTGGGGATCGACGCCGTGGCCTACTGCGTCAACGATGTCATCGTGCAGGGGGCCGAACCGCTATTCTTCCTGGACTACATCGGGCTCGGAAGCATGGATCCGGACCTGGTGGAGGCGATCGTGAGCGGGGTGGTCGAGGGCTGCCGCCGGGCCGGATGCGCGCTGCTCGGCGGGGAAACCGCCGAGTTGCCGGGCCTTTACGCTCCCGGTGACTACGACCTGGTGGGCTTTGCCGTGGGGGTGGTGGAGCGCTCGCGGATCATCGACGGGCGGGCGGTCCGACCCGGAGATGCCCTCGTGGGTATCGCCTCCACGGGATTGCAGGCGAGCGGTTACTCGCTGGCCAGGAAAGTGCTTGTGGAGCGTGCGCGCCTGCCGCTGGACGGCCACCTTCCGGAACTTGGGCGAACGCTGGGAGAGGAGCTCTTGGAGCCCACCGGCATCTACGCCCGGCCGCTCCTTCACATCGCCCGCGAGTTTGAACTGCGCGCCGCCGCCAACATAAGCGGCGGCGGCTTCATCGAGAACATCCCGCGCGTGCTTCCCCGCGGTGTCCGGGCCCATATCAGACCGGGTTCCTGGCCGGTACCGCCCATCTTCCGGCTGATCCAGCGCCTGGGAGGCGTTGCCGATGCCGAGATGTACCGGACCTTCAACCTCGGAATAGCCATGGTGCTGGTGCTGCCGCCCGACCAGGTCGATGCGGCGTGCCGGCGACTGAGGGAGCTCGGCGAGCGCGCCTACCCGATCGGCGAAGTGATACCCGGGGACGGCCCTCCGGAGGTGTCCATCGGGTGACTTTGCGCATCGGCGTGTTGGCCTCCGGCCGAGGTACGAATCTCCAAGCCATCCTGGACGCCGCGGCAGGCGGCCTGTTACCGGCGCAGGTGGTGGTCGTCATCTCCGACCGCGCCGAAGCACCGGCGCTGGGGATAGCCAAAGCACGGAACGTTCCGGCATTCTTCATCGATCCGCGTGGGCTGGACCGCGCGACCTTTGAGCTCCAACTGGCGGATTGCCTCGACCGCCATCGCGTGGACCTCGTATGTCTGGCGGGTTTCATGCGCGTGGTGGGGAAGGTGATGCTTGAACGTTTCGAATCGCGGATCCTGAACATCCACCCGTCCCTGCTGCCGGCCTTCCCCGGCCTGGATGCGCAGCGGCAGGCATGGGAGCACGGCGTCAAGATCACGGGCTGCACCGTCCACTTCGTGGACCGGGGGGTAGATACCGGTCCCATCATCCTGCAGCGTGCGGTGCCGGTGCTGGACGAGGACACCCCCGACACGCTGGCCGCACGCATCCTGAAAGCGGAACATCTGGCCTACCCGGAGGCCATTCGGCTTTTCGCCGAGGGGAGGCTGGTCCGGGAGGGCCGAAGGGTTCGAGTGCTGCCTCCGGAGGCGTGCAGGGAGAGAAACCTATGATACGCAGGGCGCTTATCAGTGTGTCTGACCGCACCGGGCTGGCGGACTTCGCCCGAGGCCTCGTCAACCTGGGGGTGGAGATCCTCTCCACCGGAGGTACCGCCGAGGCACTCCGGAGCCATGGTCTTCCGGTGACGCCGGTGGCCACGGTGACGGGATTCCCCGAGATCCTGGACGGCAGGGTCAAGACCCTGCACCCTCACATCCATGCGGGCATCCTGGCCCGGAGAGATCTCGAAGCGCACCGCCGGCAGCTTGCCGAACACGGCATCGGACCCATAGACCTGGTGGCGGTGAACCTGTACCCCTTCTGTCAGGTTGTCTCCTCGCCGCAAGTCACTCTCGAGGCCGCCGTGGAGAACATCGACATCGGTGGGCCGGCGCTGGTACGGGCGGCGGCCAAGAACCATCGTCATGTGACGGTAGTGGTCGAGCCGCAGGACTATCCGGAGGTATTGGCGGCCCTCGAGCGACACGGTATGGTCCCCGACGGGCTGCGCTACCGTCTGGCGGTAAAAGCTTTCCGCCACACGGCCGCGTACGACGCCACGGTGGCGCAGTGGCTCGACCGACAGCAGGAGGGTGACCCCGAAGCGTTCCCGACGCACCTGGTGCTGGCCTTAGAACTCGAACGCACGCTGCGTTACGGCGAGAACCCACACCAGCGGGCAGCCCTGTACCGCGACCCGCTCGCCCGGACGGGACCGCTGGCCGAGCAGCTGCAGGGCAAGGAGCTCTCGTACAATAACCTGCTTGATGCCGCGGCCGCGTGGGAACTCGTGCTCGCGTTTCCCGAGGCGGCAGCGGTGGCGGTCAAGCACGCCACACCCTGCGGCGTGGCGGTGGGTGAGCACCCACTGGAGGCCTACCGCAAGGCGCGCGATGCCGATCCGGTCTCCATCTTCGGCGGCGTGGTGGCCTTCAACCGGCCGCTTGACGGGGAAACGGCCGCGGACATGACCGAAATCTTCCTGGAGCTAATCATCGCTCCCGACTTCGAACCGTCCGCCTTACGGGCGCTCGGCCGTCGTGCCGACCTCCGGGTGCTTCGCGCGGCGGATGCCCCGCTCCGCTCAAGCCTCGACCTGCGCCATCTTGCCGAGAGGTGCCTGGTGCAGGAACCCGATACGTCATCGGCAAACGTCGAAGGCTGGCGGCTGGTGACCGAACGGCCCGCAACTGCCCGGGAAATGGCCGACCTTCTCTTTGCCTGGCGTGTGGTCAGGGCCGTTCGCTCCAACGCCATCGTGCTGGCACGTGAGGGCGTCACCACGGGGATCGGCGGCGGCCAGACATCCCGCATCGGTGCGGCCCGCATCGCTCTGGCCGCGGCAGGGGAGCGGGCACGTGGATCGGTGCTGGCCTCCGACGGGTTCCTGCCCTTCCCCGATGTGGTGGAGGAAGCGGCGGCGGCCGGCGTCACCGCCATCGTGCAGCCGGGCGGCTCGCTGCGTGACGAGCAGTCGGTGCATGTCGCCGATCGTCGGGGTCTGGCCATGCTGTTCACCGGCATGCGGCACTTCCGGCATTAGGAGGGGAGGTGCAGGCGTGAGGATACTGGTCGTCGGCGGGGGCGGGCGCGAACATGCGCTGGCCTGGAAGCTCGCCGCCAGCCGGCGGGTGACCAGGCTCTTTTGCCTTCCCGGTAATCCTGGCATGGCGGAGCTGGGGGAACTGGTCCCGGGAGCCGCTGAGGACGTCGAGGCGGTGGCCGACGCGGCAGCCCGCCTGAAGGTAGACCTGACCGTCGTGGGACCGGAAGGTCCGCTGGTCAGGGGTATCGGGGAGGTTTTCGCGGCCCGAGGTCTAAGGTTGTTCGGCCCCGGAGCGGCCGGTGCCCGGCTCGAGGGAAGCAAGGCCTGGGCCCGTGAGCTGATGACCGGCTGTGGGGTGCCGGGGCCGGATTTCGCCGTCTTCGACGAGCCCGCCCGGGCCAGGGACTACCTGCTCGGTCGAAGCGCGGCCCCCGTCGTGGTGAAGGCGGACGGACTGGCAGCCGGCAAGGGTGTGGTGGTGGCCCGGGACGCCGTGGAGGCGCTCGAGGCGTTGAAGACGATCATGGAAGACCGCGCCTTTGGCGAGGCGGGGCGCCGCGTGGTGGTCGAGGAATGCCTGGAGGGTGAGGAAGTCTCCGTGCTGGCACTGGTGGACGGGGCGTCGATCCGCCAGCTTGCACCGGCGCAGGACCACAAGCGGCTACTGGACGGCGACCGTGGCCCCAACACCGGAGGCATGGGAGCTTACTCACCCGCCCCCGTTTATGCCCCCGATACGGCCCGGCAAGTGCAGGCCCAGATCCTCGAACCGGTGGCGCAGGAACTCCGCAAGCGGGGTGTGGCTTACCGGGGCGTTCTGTACGCGGGACTCATGTTGACGGCCTCCGGGCCCAAGGTGCTCGAGTTCAACGTACGCTTCGGGGATCCCGAGGCCCAGGTCGTGCTGCCCCGACTCAAGACCGATCTGACCGAGCTGCTCGAGGCGGTCTTGGAGGACAGGCTCGACGCCGTGGAGGTCGAGTTCAGCCGACAGGCGGCGATCTGCGTCGTGGTGGCGTCGCCCGGCTATCCCGGATCGTACCCGTCTGGTCTGCCGATAAGCGGGCTGGAGCGCGCCTCTCGCGTCACCGGGGTTACCCTGTTCCATGCGGGTACCGCCCGGGACGCGGCGGGGAATCTGGTGACCGCCGGCGGTCGGGTGCTCGGGGTAACGGCGTTGGGTGGCTCGCTCCGGCTGGCCGTCGAGCGCGCCTACGAGGCGGTGGCGTACATTTCCTTCCCCGGCATGCACTACCGACGCGACATCGCCCGCCGCGCCTTGGTCCGGGAGGGAGAAGCTTGACGACAAGGAAAATCGCGGTGGTGGGAGTGATCGCCGGGCTGTACGCCAGTCTGACCTACCTGCTGGCAGGCATCAGTTTTCTTCCGCAGCAGGTCCGCTTCGCCGAGGCGCTTACGGTGCTTCCTTACCTCACGCCATTGGCCATCCCCGGGCTGACCCTGGGGGTGTTTTTGGCCAACCTGGCAAGCCCGCTTGGCTGGATCGACTGGGTGTTCGGTACGCTGGCCACCTTGCTGGCGGCCGTGCTGACCGGGCGGGCCCGCCATCCCGCGCTGGCCCCACTACCGCCGGTCGTGGTTAACGCGGTCGGGGTGGGATACTATCTCAGCTACGTGCTGGGTCTTCCCTACCTCCTGACCGCCGGCCAGGTGGCGCTGGGGCAACTCATAGCCTGCTACCTGTTAGGGTATCCCATGTTGCTGGCCCTCCGTGCCCGCCCGGCCCTGCTGGCCCTGCTGCGAGGAGAGGCATGAAGATCGCGCCTCCGGGCAGCATGGTTGGCGGAGGTGAGCGCAGGTGTCCAGAAAGGGCGGGGCACGCGTGGTATTCCTGATCGCGTTGATCCTGGTCACGGCGCTGGGCGGCTGCCTGTCGCCGCGCCAGACGGCAAGCGACGAACGGCGTGTCCGGGAGATCGTTCGCGACGAGCTGCGCACCGGGCGCACCATGGCCGTCCTGGAGCAGCTCACCCGGGAGGCGGGGGTGGGGCCGCTCGTGGGTGAGGTGCTGAACTCGCCGGACATGCAGTCCACGCTGTCGCGCATGGTGCAAGACCTGCTCGGCTCTCCCGAGGTCCAACAGAGCCTGAGCGGCCAGTTGAGACAGCTTCTGTCCGCTCCTGAGGTGCAAAGCGCGCTCGAGGACGTCGTGCGCCGCCAGCTCATGCAGATCATTCAGGCCGGCGGGGGGCAGTGATCTCGCCGGCAGGCGGCTTATGCGCAAGGTCGGCCACCCCGGGAGGCGGGACGTAGCCTTCCTCTTGCAGGAGCTCCTGCAGGCGGGGGAGGTCCTCGCGGTTGACCACCAGGTCCTGTGGCGTCAGACGGCCGCGGATAAGGGGGGCAAGACGTCGCGATGCGAGGATTTCTTCCGCCAGCGCCGGGTCGTCGCAACGCAGGAGGAAGGCTTCGACGAAGTGAACCCTCCCGTAGCCGGCCGTCCAGCTGCGCAAGGTGTACTCGACGTTCTGAGGAAGTCCACCGCAGGCCCGCCCGTGCAAGAAGGCCATAGCCTCTGCCGGATCCATCCCCAGTTTGAGGGCCTGATGGAAGCCGGCGCGACTCAGTCGGTATACCATGACCTGGTCGGCCGAGAGCAGGTCGGCCAGGCGCGAAACCTGCCACAGGCACCCGAGATCGACGTCCGGGGGGAGGACCAGCTCGAAGTCGGGTTGAACGTAGAAACTCGCACCGCCGCGCGTGATCTCGCCGGGTGACGGGCCACCCTCGATGACGCGTCGGCCCGCGCCGGTCAGCCGCCAGGCGGGGCCGGACGGTCCACGTCCCTTCTCGAGCACACCCAGAGCGGTAAGGTAGCTCCAGAAGTGCCTGGACAGCCTGCTTTCCATGGCACCGCGTGGGGGTTCGGGCGACCGCACCCTGGTCTCGCGAAGAAGGCGCTGCTCGTCGGCCCAGACACCGGGAGGCATGCTGCGCAGGATGCTCAAGATCAGCCTGAAGTCCGCATCCCGCGTCATGTGTTCCTTCTGCCAGTAGCGGAACAGCTCCGCCTGCTTGTGTTCCTCCGCAAGCTCGATCCAGTCCTCAAGGTCGGCGGCGGCCGTCAGCATTCCGGGTCCCGTGAGCACCAGTCCCCGACGTCGGCAGAACCCGTCCACGAAGTCAAGCGGTTCGGGACCGTCGGTCCACCCAAACGTCCTGCGGTCTCCGAAGGCGGAGAACGCCAGCACGGCCTGATGCTTCAGGTGCCCGCTCCGGGTGAGTCCGAGGCGTTGCCTCCACGCCAGCCCCAGGTAGTGGTGGGTGAAACGGAGAAGAAAGCGCCCATCGAGCGGGACGGCCTTCACCTGTCGGACTCGCAGCTGGGCGACCATCTCCCGGTCGAGAAGTGAGGCCAGCGGCTGCCGTACCTCGGTCGGCACCAGGTAGACATCGCGGTAGTTCACATGGTCCAGGCACACCAGTCCCTCCCGGATCAGCGAGAACAGGATGCTCCCGGCGACGCGGCGCCTGCCGTTTCCGACCAGTTGGTTGAGGCGCTGATGGCATTTGTCGACCACCACTCCCGAGGGACCCGCGGCGGCGACGAGCCTTAGCGCCAGCCACTGCTCGGGCTTCAGCCGCTGCAGGTTCGCGGTGGGAAAGCCCGGGCTGGCCATAAACGTCAAGATCTTCGAAACGAGCTCGGCGCGATCGCCGCCGGCGGGCAGTCCTAGCGCCCCTGCGATGTCCCGCAGCAATGACTCGTGGTATTCGGTCACCAGTTCTCTAAGGCTCTTCACGGAGCCTTGCCCTCCCCGGGCAGACCGTCGCCGATATCATACCGGTAACCCTGCTCGACCAGAAAGAGCTGCCGCTTGGCGGCGAAGTATTGCTCACGGGAATCACCCGTCACCAACGTGTAGAAGTGGGCCGGGGTTCCGTCGCGCTTGGGCCGGAGAATGCGGCCGAGCCGCTGCGCCTCCTCCTGCCGCGAGCCGAAGGTTCCGGAGACCTGGATGGCTACCGTGGCTTCCGGAAGGTCGACCGCGTAGTTGGCCACCCGGGAGACCACCAACACGCCGATGTCTCCGGTCCGAAAGCGCCGGTAGAGGGTTTGGCGTTCCGCCTCCGGCGTCTTGCCGGTGATGATGGGGGCCCGGACCTGGCGCGCCACCTCTTCGAGTTGCCGGAGGTACTGGCCGATGATCAGCACACGCTCTCCCCGGTGTCGCCCGACCAGCTCCCTGACCACTTCGAGTTTGGCCGGGTTCTCGGCGGCGAGCCGGAAACGTGTCCGCGGCCCCGACAGCGCATAGGTCAGCCGGGCTTCGCCCGCGAGGGGTACCCTTACCTCACGGCAGCAGGCGGTGGCGATCCACCCCTGACGTTCCAGCAGCTTCCACGGCACGTTGAACCGTCGCGGCCCGATCAGGCTGAAAACATCGCCTTCGCGACCGTCCTCACGAACGGGCGTGGCGGTAAGCCCGAGGCGGCGTCTGGCCTGAAGCTCGGCGGTGACACGGAAGACGGGGGCAGGTAGCAGGTGGACCTCGTCGTAGATGATCAAACCCCACCTCTGCCGGCCCAAGAGGTCAAAGTGGCCCAGACGCCCACCGCCGGCGCGGCGAGAAGCCAGCATCTGATAGGTGGTGATGGTGACCGGCCGCACCGCCTTGACCCCGCTCGTGTACACGCCGACGGCGTCGGGGGTCAGAGTCGTGCGGTCAAGGATCTCCTCGTACCACTGATTCACGGCGGTAACGCTGGTGGCCAGTACGAGGGTGTGTGATTGCACCCGCGCCATCACCGCCAGCCCTACGACCGTCTTGCCCGCACCGCATGGCATGACGATCACCCCGCTCCCGCCGTGGGTGCCGCCGTCGGCCCAGAAGGCATCCACCGCCGCTTGCTGGTAGGGACGCAGGGCAAAGGCCTTTCCGCACCGTGTGATGGGGCGCAATGCGAACTGCAAGGGCTCGCCTTCCTCGTAGCCGGCCTCGTCGATCACCGGGTAACCCAGGCGGGTGAAGGCCTGCTTGAGCCGGCCACGGTGGGCCGGGTCCACCGCCACCCGGTCGGCACCCTCCCGTTCTTGCAGGTAAGGAAAGACCAGCGGATCGCGGCAGATCTCCGACACGAGCGAAGGGTCGGACGCGACCAGCACCGGTCCCCCTGCTCCCGGAAGCAACCTCAACTGCCCGTAACGGCCCATCTGCTCCCGGACCATGCGGGCGACGGCATCCGGCACCGGGTAGCGGGCGAACTCACGGAGGTAACGGAGGACCCGGCCGGCGCTCAGGCCCGTCGCAGCTGCGTTCCACAAAGACAGCGGGGTGATGCGGTAGGTATGTACGTGCTCGGGGCACTTGAGCAACTCGGCAAAACTCGCCAGCCGCTCCTCGGCAAGCTCGGAGAGCGGTCCGCCGATCTCCAAAAGCACGGTCCCGTCCTGCCTGACGATGCAGGGAAGGTTCGATTCCCGACGGGGGCGCACCCGATCCCTACACCTCCGGGCTCTGCATCCAGGACCATAACCTACTAAGTATTCTTCGCACGGCTCTCGCATCCTGCCGAAAACTTCGGATCAATACCTGGAAGGAAAAGTAAGGTCATTCGTCGAACAATTGCCCCGAGGGCCGGCTTAAGGCCACACCCCGAAGCGACGGGTTCGAGTCCCGGTCGGCAGAGCAGCCAAGGACGCCGTTTCATCGAGCTAGTGGGGCGTCCCTTCTCAGGGTCGATGGGAGGTGAGCGAAGTGCGCAAAGTCCTGGGTTCGCTGCTTTTGCTGGTGCTTCTCGGTATCGCCGCCGCCGGCAACTTCGGGTTCCCCTGGCCGTTCTGAAGCTGAATGCCGGTTGCCTGCCGACCGGGCTTCTCCGGCCACGGGGCGCTGGAGGTGGGGCAACCCGTGAAAGACCGGCGGCGTTTCCTGGCCTTCGCCACTGCCACCGGGTTGCTTGGGGTTTATCTTTTCGCCAGGGTGGTGTCGGCTACCCCCTGGCCACATTTCACCTCGATCCTCTTGCTTGGACTGCTGATCGCCCTCGCAGAGCTGGGGCAGGTCGTGTTGTCGCCCGGCCATGCGGTATCGCTGGGTGGAGGAATCGCCCTTGCCGCGGGGAGCATGTTCGGACCGGCCGGTGCTGCCTGGGCGCAGGGAGTGGGCAGCACGACCGCCGGGCTGCTGACCCGCTGCCCGTTACCCATCCTGCTGTCGAACACCGCCATTTACGTGAGCTCGGCGGTCATTGCGGTCGGGGCCATGCGGGCATTCCCCAACGCGCTGCCCTATCTTGCGGATCGCCTGGCAGTGGGGGCCCTGACGCTGTGCCTGGTGAACTCGCTTCTGCTCACGGTGGGCCTGGTAGCGCTCAAGCGCTCACATCCTCTCACCACCTTCGTCGACACCATGATGGGTAGGGGACTTCTTCATGCCGCGGCTTACTGGGGCCTGGCCGTGGCCCTGGTATGCGTCAGCGAAAGGCTGGGCATCGTCGCCGCCACGGCGGTGGCCGGAGCCGCGGTGGTGCTCAACCGGACCGTAGCCAGCAAGTACGCCTCGCGCACGCGGGAACAGGCGGTGAGGAGCCTTCTGAAATCGGCCGAAACCGGGGACCGGGATCGCGGTGGGCACGGCCACCGCGTCGCCGCCTACGCGCTGGCGCTGGGGCGTGCCATGGGCGTTTCGCGAGCCGAGCGAGAGACTCTGCGCTATGCCGGCCTGCTCCACGATATCGGCCTGCCTCGAGCCCTACGCACCTCGGAAACCGGGGAGCTCGACTTGGTCGAGACCCGGAGCCATCCGGTGCGAGGGGCCGAGATGGTCGCCCGCATCGGTGCTCTGGTGGACGTGGCCGAGGTCATCCGCCACCACCACGAGCGCCTGGACGGCTGCGGATATCCCTCAGGCCTGGCAGGCGACAAGATACCGCTTGTCGCGCGGATCCTGGCGGTTGCCGACGCCTTCGATACCCTGACCTTCCCGGGGCCCGGCCGGCGGCCGCTGAGCGTTCGCGAGGCCCTGGGGAGCCTGGAGGCCGAGAGCGGCACCCTCTACTGCCCCCGGGTGGTAGCGGCCTTCGTGGAACTGGCGAAGAAGGAGGACCCCGCCTGCTCTGCCTTGCTCATCCACCGGCTGGCGGGGGATCCCCGACCGGACACCTCGACGGTGGTTGCCCGCCTGCAGCGTTACCTTTACGAATCACGCCTGGCGGGAGCGGCGCTGGGGATGCAGCCCGGGCATCTGTTCTGGCGACACCTGCTGGACCGGTGGGGGGTGCGCCGAGGGCGTCGCGCCGAGGATTCCTCGGACTGGTTCTGGGTGCTGTACGAGACCTCCCGGGTGCTCGGCGGCAGCATGGACCTTGACGAACTGGTCACCGTCCTGTGCGAGATGGCATCCATGGCCACCAACCTGGCCTCCGCCGTGCTGCTGCTCGACGAAGCCGGTGATCGGCTGGAGGTACGCCAGGTGCACGGCGGTCCGGTGGGGGTGCCGCGGGGAATGGAAGGGGCGCGCCTGGAGGCCACCTCCGGCCTGTTGGGTTTGGCGCTGCACGAAGGGCGCCCCATACAGACACCAGACGCCGGTGCCGATCGCCGCGCGGGTCACCCCAATCCCTTTGCCTCCTTCGGCATCCGTTCGCTTGCGGTGATTCCCCTGCGTTACCGCGGTAAGCCGACGGGGGCTTTGCTGGTCTGGGACAACGAGGTGCGTCGGCTCCCCCGCGACGCGGTGCGTTTGCTGACCATCCTCGCCCAGAGCGCCGCACTGGCGATCGAGAATGCCCGGCTCTTCGCGCAGATGCGCGCAAGGCTCGAGGAGATCAGCTCCATGAAGGCGTTCACCGACATGGTGCTGACCAACATGGCCACCGGTATCCTGGTGATGGATCGGGAGGGAGTGGTGCAGCTGGCCAACCCGGAGGCCTTGCGCGTTTTCCGCGAGGCCGGGCTGCTCGGGCCAGACGCGGCGGCCGAAGGCCAACGGGCGGAATGCTTCGGGGCTCTCGGGGAAATCGCGCTGGAAAGCATGCGGCTATGCCAAGAGCGGGCACCGGAGGTCATGGAGCTCGGCGACAGGCTGGTGGACGTGGTGTGCTCGCCGCTTCGTGATAACCACGGCGGTGCCGGCGGAGCAGCGGTGCTCTTCCGCGATGTGACCGACCGCAAACACCTGGAGGCGCAACTGCTTCAGGCGGAGAAACTCGCCCTGGTCGGCGAGTTGGCGGCCGGGGCCGCCCACGAGATCAGAAACCCCCTGACCTGCATCCGTGGGTTCATCCAGCTCCTGAGGGTACCGGGCCAGAGTGGCGACGCCTTCTCGCAGTACCTGGACATCGTGCTCGGCGAGATCGACCGCATCGAGGGCATCGTACGCGATCTTCTGGAGATGGCCCGGCCACCCGACCTCAGATTGCACCCTGAGGACCTCAACCAGCTGGTCAGCGACGTCTGCAGGCTTCATTTCGCCGAGGCCGCCCGTCGCGGGGTCACGTTGCGTTGGCACTTGTGTCCCGGGTTACCGCCGGCCATGGTGGATGCTCCTCGGATGAAGCAGGTACTCGTGAACATCGTGCGCAATGCGCTGGAGGCCGTCGGCTCCGGGGGCAACGTCGAGGTCAGCACCGAGCACCTCGCCGACTGCCACCAGCTGGCGGTCAAGGTGAAGGACGACGGTCCCGGCATCTCGCCTGCCATCCGCGATCGCATCTTCAACCCCTTCTTCACCACACGGCCCAAGGGGACCGGCCTGGGCCTTTCGGTAAGTTACGGCATCGTCCGCAACCACGGCGGGCACATTGAGGTAGAGAACGGGACGTCGGGCGGAGCGGTGTTCCGCGTGCTCTTGCCCGTTGCTCGACGCGACGGAGGCTAAAGGTGATCCCCGACCGGCCGTAGAACCCTCGTGCGTCCGGCCCGAAAGGCCGCAAGCCCAGGGTTCGGCCGGGGGGGTTGCGTGGATGACCGGAGGTGCCGACGCCTTACTGGAGGGGCTCAACCCGCCACAGAGGGAGGCAGTGCTTCACCGGGGGAGCCCGCTACTGGTGGTGGCGGGGGCGGGAACCGGCAAGACACGCACCCTGACGCGTCGGGTCGCGCACCTGGTGGCTTCGCGCACGGCCCAGCCGTGGGAACTCCTGGCCATCACCTTCACCAACAAGGCGGCTACCGAGATGCGCGACCGCGTTGTCGCCCTGGTCGGTTCGGCCGCCCGTGACATCTGGATCCACACCTTCCACGCCGCCTGCCTGCGCATCCTCCGCCGGCACGCCCAGGCCCTCGGCTATCCGGCGTCGTTCTCGGTTTACGACGCCGAGGACCAGCTCGAACTGGCGCGAGCTTGCCTCCGCGAGCTGGACTGGGACGAGAAGCGCTGGCCGCCAGCCGCCATGGTGGCCGCCGTGAGCCGGGCCAAGAGCGAGCTATTGGGACCCGAGGATGCCTGGGAGGAGGCGTCGGACTATCACACGGAGCGGGTGGCCGTTTTCTACCGCCATTACCAGGAACGCCTGCGGGCCGCGGGAGCTATGGATTTCGACGATCTCATCCGGCTCACCGTCTGCCTGTTGGGCGAGCACGAGGACATCCTTGCCCACTGGCAGGAGCGCTTTCAGCACGTGTTGGTGGACGAATACCAGGATACCAACCATGCCCAGTATGCGCTGGTCGATCTCCTGGCCCGACGTCACCGCAACCTGGCGGTGGTGGGGGACAGCGATCAGAGCATCTACGGGTGGCGCAATGCCGACATCCGGAACATCCTCGACTTCCAGCGCGACTACCCCGATGCGCGGGTGATCCGGCTCGAGCAGAACTACCGCTCCGTGCAGCCGGTGCTGGAGGTGGCCAACGCCCTCATCGCCCATAACGCGTTACGGGTGCCCAAGGCGCTGTGGACCGAGCGTCGTGAAGGCCCCCAACCTGTGCTCTATCAGGCGTCCAGCGAGCAAGGCGAAGCCGCCTTCGTGGCCTCGGAGATCGCGCGGGGACTCGGCCGGGGGCGTTCACCGGGCTCGTACGCCGTGCTGTACAGGACGCACGCCCAATCACGAACCTTCGAGGATGAGCTGATGCGCCGGGGAATACCCTACCGGGTGGTAGGAGGTACCCGCTTCTACGAGCGCCGCGAGGTAAAGGACGTGCTGGCCTACCTGAAGGTGGTGGCCAACCCTCAAGACGACCTGTCCCTTGAGCGCATCCTCAACGTCCCGCCGCGGGGGACGGGAGAGGCCACGTTGGCGAGGCTGAAGGAGCACGCCCGGGCCTTGGGCCGACCCTTGTTGGAGTGCTGCCTGCAGGCCGATGAACTCGAAGGGGTCCCGGCGCGGGCCGCCCGTGCGCTCAAGGAACTGGGCACCCTGTTCGGCGACCTCCGAGGTGCTTTGGCGAACACCTCTTTGCCGGAGCTGGTTCGCAGGGTGATCGAGGAGAGCGGTTATGCGGCATGGCTCTTGCAACAGGCCACCCCGGAGGCCTTGTCCCGCCTGGAGAACCTGCAGGAGCTTGCCTCGATGGCCCGCGTCTTCGTGGAGGAGAGCGAAGATCCCTCGCTCGAGGCCTTCTTGGGTCTGGCCGCGCTGGTAGCCGACATCGACTCGCTTGAGGGAGGTCCGGGGGCGGTGGTGCTGATGACCGCCCACAACGCCAAGGGGCTGGAATTCCCCACGGTGTTCTGCGTGGGGCTGGAGGAAGGTCTTTTCCCCCACGCCCGCTCCTCGGAGCTTCCGGAGGAGCTGGAGGAGGAGCGTCGGCTGCTGTACGTGGGCATCACCAGGGCGGAACAGGAGCTATACCTGACCTGGGCCGCCGACCGTACGCTGTTCGGCAGGCCTTCGCACAGGCGGCCGTCGCGTTTCATCGCTGAGATCCCCGCTTCCCTGCTGCGGCACCTCCGGGCGGAACCCGACGTCGCGGTGCGTGTCTGCCGGCCGGGCCTGGCGGGCCGCCCGCAAGGTGTCGCTCCGCCAGCCCGCGCCGAGACCGACTTCCGACCCGGTGACAAGGTGCATCACCCCAGGTGGGGACTGGGAACGGTGGTCTCCCGGCGGGAGCAGGCCGGCGATCTCGAGCTGACGCTGGCCTTCCCCGGCCTGGGAGTCAAGGTGGTGCTGGCGCGTTACGCCAAGTTAACGCGACCCTGAGGGGGCAGGCATGCGACCCGAGGCAGTCTGGATCCTGCGGGGGCTGTGGATTGGTTTTGCCATCGTGCTTCCCGGCATTAGCGGCGGCACGGCCGCGCTGATGCTCGGGTTTTACCGTCGGTTTTTAGAGTCGCTGCGCGACCTGCGATGGCGCCGGGAGATATGGCTCTGGTCGGGGATGCTGGCCGGCGTCATGCTGGGGGCGCGGATCGTGGGTTATCTGCTCGAACTGGTTCCCGGAGCGCTTACCGCCTTCTTGCTCGGTCTGGTGCTGGGAGTGGTGCCAGGGGTGCTCAGGCGCGCGGGCGCTTTCACCCTTGCCGGGGTGCTGCCGGCGCTGGTCGGGTTGGGGGCGGTGTTGGCGTTCGTGGGTACCTCGCAGCACCGGGGCGAGGGTCCCGCCTCTATCGCACTTCTGCTGGTGGCGGGCGCCGCCGCCAGCGCGGTGATGGTGCTGCCCGGGATCTCGGGAAGCACCGTTCTCGTGGCGTTGGGGCAGTATCACCGGGCGCTGGAGGCGCTCAACCAGCTGGAGCTTCCCGCTCTGGCCGCGCTGGGCGCGGGCGGCGTCGTGGGCGTGCTCCTCTTGTCCCGCGTGACCCTTTGGCTCCTCGCCCGTCGCCCCCGGCCCGTCATGGCAATGCTAGGGGGGATGATGGCCGGTTCGGTGCGGTGCCTCTGGCCGGCGCGGTTCGGACCTGTGGAACTGGCGGCGGCCGTTGCGGGTCTGGCGGTAGCCACCCTGTTGGCCGGTGCCAGGGTGACCGAGGAGGGACAGTGAAGTATGAGCCCGGTGCCACCATCGGACGAGGCGGTGGCGCGCGAGATCGAGCGCCTTCGAGCCGAGATCCGTCACCACGACTACCGGTATTTCGTGCTCGACTGCCCGGAGATAACTGATGCGGCCTATGACCGGCTGGTGGCCGCGCTTCGGGAGCTGGAAAGCCGTTTCCCCCATCTGATAACCCCCGACTCGCCTACCCAGCGCGTGGGAGGTGCTCCGGCTGCCGGATTCGGTCAGGTGCGCCATCCTGTCGCGCTGCTGGGGCTGGACAACGCCACCAATCACATGGACCTGCGCGATTTCGACCGGAGGGTGCGTTCGGCGCTGGGCGATGACGCGGTGGGCTACGTGGCAGAACTGAAGATCGACGGTCTTTCGGTGGCCCTCACCTACGAGCAAGGCATCTTCGTCCAGGGAGCCACCCGGGGAGACGGCGAGGTGGGAGAGGACGTCACCGCCAACCTGCGGACGGTGCGAAGCATCCCACTGCGCCTGCGCGAGCCCTTTCCCCCGCGCCTGGCGGTGCGAGGGGAGGTATACATGTCGCGAGAGGACTTCCTGCGGCTCAACCGGGAGCGCGAGCGGATGGGCGAGGCGGTATTCGCCAACCCGCGCAACGCCGCCGCCGGTTCCGTCAGGCAGCTCGATCCCCGGGTCACCGCCGCTCGCCCGCTGCAAAGCTTCATATACGAGGTCCTGGTCGTGGAAGGTCTGGACCTTCAGTACCAGCACCAGGCACTTGAGCTTCTCGGCCGGTGGGGTTTCCGGGTCAACCCTCACTCCCGTATCTGTGCCGACGTTCAGGAGGTAATCGCCTATTGCGAGGAGTGGGCGGCGAAGTGCCGGGATCTTCCCTATGACGCCGACGGCGTGGTGGTCAAGGTGGACAGCCTGGCGGCGCAGCGCCGGCTAGGCTTCCGGGCCCGCAGTCCGCGGTGGGCGGTGGCTTTCAAGTTCGAGGCCGACCAGGAAATCACGGTGGTGCGGGCCATCGAGATCCAGGTGGGTCGCACGGGGGTGCTCACTCCGGTCGCCCACCTGGAGCCGGTGCGCCTGGCGGGCTCGACCGTTAGCCGGGCAAGCCTGCACAATGAGGACATCCTGCGCGCGAAGGATGTGCGTGTTGGCGATACCGTGCTGGTGCGCAAGGCGGGAGGAGTCATCCCCGAGGTGGTGGAAGTGCTCGGCAGTCGCCGGACGGGGTCGGAGATGCGCTTTCATTTCCCCCAAGCCTGTCCCGTCTGTGGCGCGGCCACGGTCAGACTGGAGGGCGAGGTCGCCCGGCGCTGTCCCAACAGCCTGGGATGTCCCGCGCAACGTCAGGAAGCGGTAGTCCACTTCGCCTCGCGGCGGGCGATGAACATCGAGGGGCTGGGGCCTGCGGTGGTGGCCCAGCTCTTTGCCGCCGGGCGAATCGGCGACGTGGGCGATCTCTACCGTCTGACGGAGGCGGACCTGACCGGTCTGCCGCGGGTCGGGGCAGAGCTCGCACGAGGTCGCGACAAGGTGCCGCGATTCCGCGAGGAGTCGGCCCGCAAGCTGGTGCAGGCCATTGACGCCAGTCGGGGCAACCCCCTCCACCGCCTGATCTACGGTCTGGGCATCCGCCACGTGGGCGAGGAAGTGGCAAGCCTGCTGGCGACGAACTTTTGTAGTCTTGACCGTCTCATGCGGGCCGACCAGGCGGAGCTGGAGGCGGTCCCCGCGGTGGGACCGTCGATCGCCCAGAGCGTGATCGCCTTCTTCCGGGAGGAGGCGAATCTGCGGGTAATCGAGAAGCTCCGTGCGGCCGGCGTGCGGATGCACGCGCAAGAAACCGCCCCCGCCCCGGCGGCCGCCGGACCGCTGGCCGGCAAGCTCGTGGTGTTCACCGGGACCTTGCGTTCCATGACCCGAAGCGAGGCCGAGGCGAAGGTCAGGGAGCAAGGCGGCAAAGTAGGGACGAGCGTGTCGCGAAACACCGACCTGGTCGTCGCCGGTGAGGATCCCGGCTCCAAGCTCGCCGAAGCCCGTGCGCGGGGGATAGCCGTGTTGGACGAGCAGGCTTTCCTGGTGTTGCTCGGCACGAGGGGAGATGAACCGCGAGCGTGAACAGGGAACAGGTCCTGCATGTGGCTCGCCTGGCCAGGTTGAGCTTCACCGAGGACGAGCTTGAGGAAATGGCCCGGGGGATGAACGCCATCCTGGCCTACATCGACTTGCTCAAGCGGGTGGACACCGCAGCGGTGGCGCCGATGGCACACGCCACGGCCCCGGCCAACGTGTTCCGAGAGGACGAACCCGCGCCGTCTCTATCCCCCGAGGAATGGCTACAGGCCGCTCCCTGGCGGAGCGGGCCCTTCGCAGGCGTCCCGCGATTCGTGGAGGAGTGACGACCTTGCGGTTGCTGGGGAGCATCGACCGGCTGGCGAGCGAGCTCGCGCGCAAGGAGTACAGCGCGGTGGAGCTGGTTGAGGAGGCGCTCGACCGGGTCGAGCGGCTGGACGGCACGCTCCGCGCTTTCATCACCGTCCTCCCTGAAACGGCGCTCGCGCAGGCGGCGGCCGTGGATCGGGCGAGGTCCAGGGGCGACCGCCTTTCGCCTCTGGCCGGCATCCCCATGGCGCTCAAGGACAACCTCTGCACCCGAGGCATTCCAACCACCTGCGGGTCGCGAATGCTTGACGGCTACCGCCCGCCTTACAGCGCCACCGTGTGGCGCCGGCTGGAGGCCGCCGGCGCGGTGCTGGTGGGCAAGACCAATCTGGACGAGTTCGCCATGGGTTCTTCCACCGAGAACTCGGCCTTCTTCCCCACGCGCAATCCTTGGGACCCCAAACGCGTTCCCGGCGGCTCGAGCGGTGGTTCTGCCGCCGCGGTAGCCGCCGGCGAGGTGGTGTATGCCCTCGGCTCCGATACCGGCGGCTCGATTCGCCAGCCCGCCTCCTTCACGGGAGTGGTGGGGCTCAAGCCGACCTACGGCCGCGTCTCCCGCTACGGCCTGATCGCCTTTGCCTCTTCGCTCGACCAGGTAGGGCCGCTTGCGCGGACGGTGCGCGACTCTGCCACGGTGCTGCATGCGATATCGGGGCATGATCCGCTGGACTCCACATCGGCCGCCGTACCCGTGCCCGACTGGGCGGCCAGGCTGGACGGCGAGGTCAGGGGCATCAAGATCGGCGTTCCCCTGGAGTACTTCGGCACAGGGGTGGACCCCGAAGTGGCCCGGCTTGTCCGCCAGGCCGTGGACCTCCTGGTCGGGATGGGAGCGGAGGCGGCCGAGTGCTCACTGCCGCACACCGAGTACGCGGTGGCCACCTACTACGTCCTGGCGCCGGCCGAGGCCTCCTCGAACCTGGCGCGTTATGACGGGGTGCGTTACGGGTGGCGGGCACCCGGGGCCAAGAGCCTGACCGAGCTTTATACGCTGAGCCGTCAGCAAGGCTTCGGCCGCGAGGTCAAGCGGCGCATCATGCTCGGGACCTACGCTCTCAGCGCCGGCTACTACGAGGCCTACTATCTGAAATCCCAGAAGGTCAGAAGCCTCATCCGCCAGGACTTCGACCGGGCTTTCGAGCGCTTTGACGTGCTGGCGATGCCGACCTCCCCGGAGGTGGCCTTCCGCCACGGCGAGCGGGCCTCCGATCCCCTGCGCATGTACATGGCCGACGCGCTTACCATCCCCGTCAACCTGGCCGGCCTGCCGGGTATCTCCCTCCCGTGCGGGTTCAGCCGCGGGCTGCCGGTAGGCCTGCAGCTCGTAGGACGGCCTTTTGAGGAGGAGACCTTGCTGCGGGTTGCCCATGCGTACGAGGTTGCCACCCCCGAGTGGCGGCAGGCAGTTCCCCCCGGCATCGCGGCCGGAAGGGGGGATGACGCCTGAGCGGCTACGAGGCGGTCATCGGTCTTGAGATCCACGTTGAGCTGCGCACCCGCACCAAGCTCTTCTGTGGCTGTGCCAACCGGTTCGCCGCTCCTCCTAACACGCTGACCTGTCCGGTGTGCCTGGGATTGCCGGGGGCGCTGCCGGTGCTCAACCGGCACGCCGTCGAGCTCGGTATCCTGGCCGCGCTGGCCCTGGAATGCCGGGTGGCACCCGAGTCGGTCTTCGCGCGGAAGAACTACTTCTATCCCGATCTTCCCAAGGGCTACCAGATCTCGCAATACGAGCAGCCACTCGCCACCGACGGCCGGCTGACCTTTGCGGTCGCCGGCGAGCCTCGGACGGTCCGTATCCGCCGGGTGCACCTCGAGGAGGACGCCGGCAAGTCGCTGCACGGAGACGACGCCGTCCGGGCCGCCGGACATGCTGAGGGATACTCGCTGCTGGACTTCAACCGCTGCGGGGTCCCCCTCATCGAGATAGTCACCGAGCCCGACCTCAGAGCGCCGGAGGAAGCCCGCAGCTTTCTTGAGACCCTCAAGCTGGTGCTGGAGTACACGGGGGTATCCGACGTCAAGCTGGAGGAAGGCTCGCTACGCTGCGACGCCAACATATCCTTGCGCCCAAAGGGCTCTGGCGAATCCGGCGTTGCGGTCGAGATCAAGAACCTCAACTCCTTCCGCTTCGTCCAGCGTGCCCTGGCCCACGAGATCGAGCGCCAGGCCGCCCTGCTCGACGCCGGACGCCCGGTGGTCCGGGAGACGCGCCAGTACCTGGAGGCCACCGGCACTACAGCACCCCTCAGGGGAAAGGAAGAGGCCCAGGACTACCGGTACTTCCCCGACCCCGATCTCGTCCGGCTGGTGGTCGACGCCGCATGGCAGGAGCGCCTGCAGGCCCGGCTGCCCGAAATGCCCGCCGCCAAGCACGCGCGCTACCTCGACGAGCTGGGGCTTCCCGAACACGAGGCGAGGGTGCTTACTTCCTCGTTGCCTTTGTCTTCTTTCTTCGAGCAGGCGATAGCTCAAGGCGGCGAGCCGCGGGCGGTGGCCAACTGGACGGTAGGAGAGCTTTGCCGCCTCATGAACGCGCACGCCGTCTCCCCGTGCGAGCTGAAGCTGACCCCTGCCCACCTGGTGGAGCTCCTCCAACTGCTTGACGCCGGCACGCTGAGCCGGCCGCTGGCCCGCGAGGTCCTCGAGGCGAGCTTGCTGACCGGGAACTCGCCGCGGGCGGTGGCCCAGGCCAGAGGGATGACCCAGATCAGCAACGAGGCAGAGCTCACCCTGCTGGTGGACCGGGTGTTGTCCGCTCACCCCGGCCCCGTCGCCGACTACCTCGGAGGCAAGGAACGTGCCCTGGGTTTCCTGGTGGGGCAGGTCATGCGGGCCAGCGGGGGAAGGGCCAACCCGCAAACCGTCGGTCGGCTGCTCAAAGAGAAGCTCGGCCGGGAGGGCTAGCGCCCGCAGAGATCATTCCGCTGGGCTGAGGTTCTCGCCGCGTAGATCTACAGCACCTGCAGGAAGAGGCACTTCAGGTAGCGCGTCTCCGGTATCCCCAGCAGAGCCGGATGGTCGGGCGCTTGACCCCGGGCCTCCAGCAACCGCAGTTCCCGCCCCAGGTCCTGGGCTGCATCCACCAGGACGTTTCGAAACTCCGCTTCCGTCAGGTGATAGGAGCACGACGCGGTAACCAGGAACCCTCCCGGGCGGAGCAGCGACATGCCGCGCAGGTTGATCTCCTTATATCCCCGGATGGCTCCGGGCAGCGCGGAGCGGCTGCGGGCGAAGGACGGTGGGTCGAGCACTACCAGATCGTAGACCGCCTTGTCCCTCTCGAGTCGCCGAAGCTCATCAAAGGCGTTGCCCGTACGGAAACGCACCCGACCGTCGAGCCCGTTTCGCCGTGCGTTTCGCCCGGCCAGCTCCACCGCCTCGGAGGAGATCTCGATGCCGGTGACCTCCGCCGCCCCAGATCGGGCTGCCTGCAGGGCAAAGGCTCCGGTGTAGCAGAAAGCATCCAGCACCCTGGCCCCCGGGCACAGGGGCGAGATGGCCCGGCGGTTGGCCGCCTGGTCGAGGAAATACCCCGTCTTCTGCCCGTTTTCAATGTCGATCTCGATCTCCAGCCCGCCTTCCTCCACCACCGGACGCGTCCAGCCCCCGCCCCGCAGCCAGCCCTTCTCCAGCGGCAAGCCCTCCAGGCTACGCACGGGGGCGTCGTTACGGGCGTAGATCCCCCGGGGACGCACGATTTCCTCCAAGGCATCCAGCACCGGACCTAGCAGCCGCTCCATCCCCAGGGCAAGTGCCTGCACCACGAGTACCGCATCGAAGCGATCCACCACCAGCGCCGGCAGGCCGTCTGCCTCGGCGTTTATTACCCGGCACAGGTGCGGTTCCGCCTTCGCGCCCATTAACCCGCGGCACCACAGCCATCGGCGATGCTCCCAAGCCGCCCTGACCTTTTCATGCAAGAACTGCGCATCCACCGCACGGTCGTCACGGGTCAGCAGGCGCACAGCGATCTGCGATGCCGGGTTCCAGTAGCCTCTCCCGAGGAAACGGCCCCGGTGGTCGGTCACCGTGACCACATCGCCGGGAGCGGCCTCACCCCGCACTTCCTCGATCTCGGTGCGGAACACCCATGGGTGCCCCTGTTCGATCCGGGGTCTGCGCCGGCGGACCAGACGTACCTCTGCCAAGACCGCACCTCCCTCCGCTTGCCCCGACCCTATAGATGCGCAGCTCGGCGCCTGCGATCACACGCACAAGCCGCTTCTCGGTCTGCTCCGGGGTTTCGTGGCTGACGTGTATGGCTCTCTCCTTGGGGGGGCGCATCTTAGGTCGCCGGAAAGGGGCATACCTCCGTGCCCTTCGCCGGGCGGGGCCTGGTTCCCTCTTCCCCGTGCTTGGGGGCTAGCTGACCGCCCGCGTGGTCTTTGCAGGTGAGGGGCGGCGGTGAAGCGAAAAGACCTCACCCGAGTGCGACAGGTACTCAGACAGCACAGGTGTACCGAGAAGACTACCCTAAGGCCGGCACCGGGTCCGACCGGCTGAAAGAGATCACGATGCTCGTTGTCCATGCCGCCATGTCCGGGGAGCAGTTCCTCCTTTGGGGCGAGACGGCAGACGGAACTATTGCCGATGGGCGGCGACTGCTCGCTGCGCTCGAGCAGGTTCCGACCGCGTTCAGCGTGAAGACCGGTCGATTGCGGGAACTGGCAGCCTGGCTGCCAACCCGGCGTGGCCGACCCGTCTTATCGCTGAACGCTCACGAACCGATGGGGCGAGGCCGGGTGAAGCTGGCGGCATGGCCGCTTGAGGCCTGTTGCCTTGCTCCGGGGGAGGCCGTCGAGTTCCTGTGCGCTATCGGAGAGCGGCGTGCCATCGCGTCGGGCGTCATCGTGGGGGCGGACCTGGCATACTGGAGCAAGGCCCTGCGCTTCGCGGGATCCCTGGTGGCCCGGCAGCGATATCTTCCCGGTCTGGCCGGCGGTCAGGGCACCTGGCGGGCAGTTTGGTGCCCGATCGTCAGCGGCCTAGATGCGGCGCCGCATGAGCGCCTGGCGGCCCTCATGCCCCCCGCGGCGCGGGCGCTTACCGAGCCCGGCGTCCCCTGTCCGCCCGAGACGCGGTCCCCGGCGGTCCTGCACCGGTTCTTGTCCATGGTCGTCGACGTGCTGGTTCGCTCGGGCTTACCCGCCGCGGGACGGCGGACCAGCTTCGATAGCCTGCACGATGCCTGGCTTGACGCCTTGCACACGCCGGACGGGAACGTGTCTGGCGACCCGGGTGAGCTCGAGCGGCTGGCCGTTCAGATCCGCCAGTGGCGCCGACCGCTGGACGCGATCGACGGTTCCCCATTCCGCCTCTGTTTTCGCCTGGAGGAGCCGCAGGAGACCCTCCCGGAAGACGGGGGGGCAACCTGGTACGTACGTTACCTGCTTCAACCCAAGGACGACCCGAGCCTGCTGGTAGAGGCAAGCAAGCTGTGGCGAGCCGGCGGGCGGGAAATGGCTGCCCTGAAGCGCTTTGGTCCGGGGGTCAGGGAGTACCTGCTCGCAGCGCTGGGGCAGGCGGCCGGCATCTGCCCCTGGATCGCGGCCAGCCTGGAGCAAGCCGAACCTGGTGGCTACCCTCTGTCCACCGCCGCGGCCTATGAATTCCTGAAGGGACAGGCCATGGCCCTTGAGGAAGCCGGCTTCGGGGTGCTGCTGCCGTCATGGTGGACCCGCAGGGGAACTCGGGCGCGACTGGCGCTCCAGGCCAGGATCACAGACCGGAACAGTCCGACGGGAGGGCTGTCCCTGGCCGATCTGGTTGAGATCGAATGGACTGCGGTGCTGGGCGACTGCGCCATAAGCCTGGAGGAGTTGCAGGCCCTGGCCGCGTTGAAGGTACCTCTCGTTCGCCTGCGCGGCCAGTGGGTGGAACTGGACGCGACTGCGATCGCGAAGGTCATCGACTTGTGCCGGAATCCAGGTGCGAGCACGGCTAGCGTCGGCGATGTCGTTCACATGGCGCTGGACGGCCGGCGGATGCTGGGACTGGAGCTTGCCGGCATGGAGGCGACAGGCCGGGTCCGGGATCTGCTGGAGCAGCTGGAGGGTAAAGCGGCCTTCGAAGAACTTGCACCCCCGCTGGGTTTCACGGGGACCCTCAGACCCTATCAGATCAGGGGCTATTCCTGGTTGACCTTCCTGCGCCAGTGGGGTCTCGGGGCATGCCTCGCCGATGACATGGGGCTGGGCAAGACCGTTCAAACCCTGGCGCTGATCCAGCGCGAATGGAGTACGAACGGTAACCGGCCGGTGCTGCTGGTGTGCCCGACCTCGGTGATCAACAACTGGCAAAGAGAGGCGAGCCGCTTCACCCCCGACCTGCCGGTTATGGTTCACCACGGTCCGAAGAGGAAAAGGGGGGAGAGCTTCCGGAAAGCGGCCTCGAGATGCGCCATGGTCATTTCGAGCTACAGCCTGCTTTCTCGTGACCTCGAAGCTCTGCGGAAGGTGGACTGGTCCGGGGTGATCCTGGATGAGGCCCAAAACATCAAGAACCCCGAAACCCAGCAGGCACGGGCTGCGCGCTCGATCCGGGCAGACTTCCGTGTCGCTCTGACCGGTACTCCGGTGGAGAACAACGTGGGTGAACTTTGGTCGATCATGGAGTTCGTCAACCCTGGATTGCTCGGCACCTGGGCCGAGTTCAGCCGGCGCTTCTTTGTGCCCATCCAGGCGGAGCGCGACCGCGTGGCGGCCGAGCGGCTCAAACACATCACCGGTCCCTTCATACTGCGGCGGCTGAAGACCGACCGCTCGATCATCGCCGACCTACCGGAGAAGGTGGAAACCAAGGTCTTCTGCCACCTCACCAGGGAGCAGGCTTCCCTATATGCCGCGGTCCTTGAGGAACTGGAGGCGGCGCTCCAGGATGCCGAAGGCATGGGCCGTAGGGGTCTCATCCTCGCCACCCTGCAGAAGCTCAAGCAGGTGTGTAACCATCCGGCCAACTTCCTGGGGGACAATTCACCGCTACCGGGCCGTTCCGGCAAGCTCGTCCGGCTCACGGAGATGCTCGAGGAGGTGCTGGAGTCCGGTGAACGCGCCCTGGTTTTCACCCAGTTCGCGGCGATGGGCCAGCTCTTGCTGCGGTTCCTGAGGGATGCCTTTGGGCGGGAGGTCCTGTTTCTACACGGTGGGGTCCCCCGCGTAGAGCGCGACCGGATGGTGGAACGCTTTCAGGATGGTAAAGCGCCCATCTTTGTCCTGTCACTGAAAGCCGGCGGGACCGGCTTGAACCTGACTGCCGCCAGCCACGTTTTCCACTTCGACCGCTGGTGGAATCCGGCGGTGGAAGATCAGGCTACCGACCGCGCTTTCCGGATTGGGCAAACCCGGCAGGTCCAAGTGCACAAGTTCGTCTGTGCGGGTACGCTGGAGGAACGGATCGACGCGATGATCGAGCGGAAGAAGGACATCGCCGACCGCGTGATCGGTACCGGTGAGGACTGGCTGACCGAGCTGTCCGACCGGGAACTCCGCGACATCCTCGCCCTGCACGAGGATGCGGTGAGGGAGGACTAACATGACGCCGCGGTTCTTCAGATCGCACTACGAGCCCTCGCGGCCGCTCGAAGCCAGGGGAGGCATCAAGGCTCGTAACCGCCGCGGACGCTTCGGCGAGAACTGGTGGGCCAGGTGCTGGATCGAGGTCCTCGAGAGCTTCGACATCGGTGCCCGTCTCAGCCGCGGCCGTGCCTACGCCCGCCGGGGACAGGTGCTGTGCGTTGACATCCAGCAAGGGCTGGTCACGGCCGTTGTGCAGGGCTCGCGGGTCCGTCCTTACCGGGTCGAGATCCGGGTCAAGACCGTCCCCCAGGCGAAGCTCGACAAGCTGGCGGAGCCGCTCCGCCGGCGGCCGATTCTCGCTGCCAGGCTGCTGTCAGGCCAGATGCCCGAGGAAATGCCGGAGATCTTCCGTGAGGCTGGCCTTTCCCTGTTCCCCGAACGTCGCAACGACCTCAAATCCGACTGCTCCTGCCCGGACTGGTCGAACCCCTGCAAGCACATCGCTGCCGTTTACTATCTCTTGGGTGAGGAGTTCGATCGCGACCCGTTTCTCATCTTCACGCTGCGGGGCATCGACCGGGAAGCGCTGGTCGCCCTGGCCGTCGGGGACGAGTTGGCCCATGGCCTAGCAGCGGGAGACGAGGCTGGGGAGCCTATCCCTGCCGAGCCTGGGCGCTTTTGGGGGGCAGCCGAATGGGAGGAGGTGCCCCTCGGGGAGGCCCGAATGCCCACTATTCACGCGGCTCTGCCCAGGCAGCTGGGTGGGTTTCCGTTCTGGCGGGGTGAGCAAGCCTTTCTCGCAGCCATGGAGGAGATATATCGGCGGGCGTCCGCGATCGGGCTGCAGGTGTTTCTGGGCAGGCAGGCGGCCGACCCCACGGAACGCGTTGGGTACGAGGCGGGTCGCAAGAACGAGACCCTTCCCCGGGTCAGGCGCCGCTCGCCGTGACCGGTGGCACGCTACGGGCGGTGAGCAGCTGATAGGCACGGCCGAAGTACGGGCGGTTGCGTTGATCGCCCCGGCCGACCCATGCTATAATCCTAGGCAAAGCCAGACCGGGCAATGACGGGGACCGCCGCCGGCTACCACGACCCAAGCGAGCCCGTGAGGGTGGAAGACGGGCGCCGTACCCGGCAGGCGATCGCCCCCGAGCCGCAACCCGAACGCGCCGAGGCGCCAGTAGGCTTTGCCGGTTGCCCACCGTTACCGGGGCCGGGCATCGCCCGAGGGGCTGTGCCCAGACGAGCGGCCGGGGCCCCGCTCCCCGGCAATTGGGGTGGTACCACGAGTGCGCCCTCGTCCCCAGGACGAGGGCGTGCCTTTCGGGGAGGATTGGGCATGTTCCACAAAGTGGCATCCAGAGTGGACTACCCGGCGATGGAAGAGCGAATCCTCGCCTTCTGGAAGCAACACAACGTATTCGAGCAAAGCCTCGCACGCAGGGCGGATGCTCCGCGCTACATCTTCTACGAGGGCCCGCCCACCGCCAACGGCCTGCCCCACATCGGCCACATCATCCCGCGTGCGCTGAAGGACCTGATCCCCCGCTACCGCACCATGTGCGGTTACCTGGTGCCCCGCAAGGCGGGCTGGGACACCCACGGCCTGCCGGTGGAGCTGGAGGTAGAGAAGGCGCTGGGCCTGAACGGCAAGGACGAGATCGAGCGGTACGGGGTGGAACGTTTCGTTCAGGCATGCAAGGAGAGCGTCTTCACCTACGAGCGTGAGTGGGTCAGGCTGACCGAACGCATCGGCTTCTGGATCGATCTTGACGACCCCTACATCACCTACCACAACTCCTACATTGAATCGGTCTGGTGGGCGCTTGCCGAGATCTACCGCCGGGGGCTTTTGTACCGGGGTCACCGCGTGGTTCCCTTCTGTCCGCGTTGCGGCACCGCGGTGTCCAGCCACGAGGTAGCCCAGGGGTACCAGGAGACGGACGACCCCTCGGTGTACGTGAGGTTCCCCATCGAGGCGGGCATGCCCCCCGCCTTCCGGGCACACCTTTTGCCCGGGTCACGGGTATCGCTGTTGGTCTGGACCACCACCCCCTGGACGCTGCCGGGTAACGCCGGCGTGGCCGTCAACGCCGACGCTGCTTACCTGCTGGTGCAGACGGACGGGGAGTACCTGGTGGTGGGAGAGACGCTGGCGGAGCGGGCGTTGAGGGGCGCCTACCGAGTCCTGGCCCGCATCCGGGGGCAGGAGCTGGTGGGGGTACGCTACCGCCCGCCGTTTCCTTTCTTCGAGAAGGAGGCGGCTTCCCGCCCCAAGGCCTTCACCGTGTTGGCGGGCGACTTCGTGACCCTGGAGGACGGTACGGGTCTTGTGCACATGGCGCCGGCCTTCGGCGAGGACGACATGCGGATGGGGCTGGAGCACGAGTTGCCGGTGCTGCAGCCCGTGGACGTCAGCGGTCGCTTCACCGCGGACATCCCGCCTTACCGCTCGCTCTTTGTCAAGGAGGCAGATCCCCGCATCGTGCAGGATCTGGAGGATGCGGGTCTTGTGTATCATGCGGGGCGGCACCGCCATACCTACCCTTTTTGCTGGCGATGCGACAGTCCTTTGCTGTACTACGCGCGGAGCGCTTGGTTCATCCGCATGACCGCGGTGCGGGAGGAGCTTTTGCGAAACAATGCGACCATCAACTGGGTGCCGGGCCATCTCAAGAACGGAAGGTTCGGCAACTTCCTGGAGAACGTGGTGGACTGGTGTCTGTCCCGCGAGAGGTACTGGGGGACGCCGCTTAACATCTGGGTATGCCAGAAGGAGGACTGTGGTCACGAGCATGCGGTCGGCAGCGTGGCGGAGCTGGCGGCGATGGCCGTCTCGCCGCTTCCCGAGCCCCTGGACCTTCACCGGCCCTGGATCGATCGCGTTGAGCTCCGCTGTCCGCGGTGCGAGGGGACCATGCGGCGGGTAACCGAGGTGATCGACTGCTGGTTCGACTCCGGGGCGATGTTCTTCGCGCAGTGGCACTACCCCTTTGAGGACCGGGAGACCTTCGCCCGGCACTTCCCGGCCGACTACATCTGCGAGGCCATCGACCAGACCCGGGGATGGTTCTACTCCCTGCTGGCCATCTCCACGCTGCTCTTCGGGCAGTCCTGTTACCGCAACTGCCTGTGTACCGAGTTCGGTCTGGATGAAGAAGGCCAGAAGATGTCCAAGCACAAGGGGAACGTGCTCGACCCCTGGGAGGTGATCAACCGCAACGGGGCCGACGCCCTGCGCTGGTTTCTGTGCGTGGCGAGCCCCCCGTGGTATCCCAAGCGGTTCTCGGAGCGGGCGATCGCCGAGTATCAAAGCAAGACCATGGATACGCTGTGGAACGTCGTCAGCTTCTTCACCACCTACGCCAGCCTGGACGGGTTCGTGCCCATCGCGGTTGCCGAGCGCGCACCCCTCGATCGCTGGCTGCTTTCCCGGCTGCAGCAAGTGGTAGCCGGGGTGAGGAAGAGCCTTGACGAGTACGAGGTGACGACCGGGGCCCGGCTGATCGCCGAGCTGGTGGACGACCTCTCCAACTGGTACGTGAGGCGCGGCCGCAAGCGGTACTGGAAGAGCGATACCGACCGCGACAAGCAGGCTGCGTACCAGACGCTGTGGGAAGCCCTGGTGGTGCTCTCGCGGTTGCTGGCCCCTTACGTTCCCTTCCTGGCCGAGGAGCTCCACCAGGTGCTGGTGCGGCCGGTGGACGGGGATGTCCCGGTAAGCGTGCACCTGACCGCCTATCCCGAGCCCGACCCCGCGTTGATCGACTCCGGGCTCGAGGAGGCCATGGAGCTGCTCCGGGAATACGTGACGCTCGGGCGGGCGGCCCGTAACCGGGCGGCCGTACGCACGCGCCAGCCGCTGCTGCGCGTGGTGTTACTGGGACCGGGTGAGGAGACGGCCAGGCTGCTTCCGCTACTGGAGTTGCTGCAGGACGAGTTGAACGTCAAGGAGGTTGCCCTTGAGGAGCACACCGGCGCATACATAACCCTTAAAGCGCAGCCACGGTTTGACCGTCTGGGGCCTCGCCTGGGCCCGCTGGTTCAACCCCTCGCCCGGTTGCTTGCGGACGCGGAGGGCAGGGCGGCGGTCGAGACCCTGGCGGCGGGCCGGCCGGTTACCCTCTCGCTGCAGGGTGAGACGGTGACCGTGGAGCCGGGCGACGTCGAGTTGCGCTGGCAAGAACGTGCGGGTTACTGCGTGGAGCGCGGCAATGGCCGGGCGGTCGCCCTGTTGCTTGACCTCACGCCCGAGCTGCGACTGGAAGGGCTGGCCCGCGAGATGGTCAACCGGATCCAGCGGCTGCGCAAGGATGCCGGCTTCGCCGTCGAGGACCACATCCTCACCTACTACCGGGCGGAAGGCGAACTCGGCCGGGCCATGCAGGTTCACCGCGAGTACCTGTGCCGGGAGACCTTGTCGCAGGAGCTGGTGGAAGGCGATGCGGCGGAGGCCGATTGCCGGCAGGAGCTTAAGGTGGACGGTTTGCGTGCCGTGGTCGCCCTGCGGCGGCTACCAAGGCCTGGGAGGGGATAAGGGATGGCATTCGTGCGCCGCGTGTGGCGCAGTGTCGCCGAACCGGCTTCACTCCGGGAGATCCTTCTGCAACCGGCGGGGCGCAGTCTGGTCTACCTCGTGCTACTGGTGACGGTTACCTTTGCGGTGTCGGCGGCCCGCAACCTGGTCGCCTTCTCGCAGGCCTACTCGGCCTGCCGGCACCTCCTGACGCATCACCTCCCCGAGTTCAGCCTGCGTGATGGCATCCTGCGCGTGGAAGGACCGCAGCCGTACGTGTACGCCATGGATGAAACGTCGCCCACGACGATGGTGATCGTCGACAGCACCATATCTCCGGAGTTCGAGGACCTCGAAGGCTACGGGCTGCATCGCTACGAGGCATTCCTCTTCCTGGGCCGGGATCGGGCGTGGACCAACTACCGGGGTACCCCCGAGGCCTTGCGTTACGCCGACCTCGGCTTGGAATTCGACAAGCAACTTCTCGTGCGTCTTATGCCCTATGCCTGGCCGTTGGCCGCCGTGTTCGGCCTGGCGGTCTGGGTTTTTGCCCTGGCGGGCAAGGTGATCTCCACCGCCTTCGCCGCCTGCCTGGTGAGCCTGCTTGCCCGGGCCGGCCGGAAGACGCCTCCCTTCTTCGTCGCCTGGAACCTGGCGGCACACGCCGTCACCGCGCCGGTGCTGCTGGACTTCGTCCGTTCGCAGCTGGGGCTGGGGCTTCACGGCACCGCCAGGTTCGTGCTGTACTACGGGATCACCCTGGTCTATGCCCATCTGGCGCTCGCCCGGACAGAAGAGACCGTGGCTGTGCCACCGGAGGACCGGCAGACGGCGGTCCTCTGACCGGCGCCACCGTGGAGGCATGCCCCGGCCACCCGACCGCATAGATTTCTGCGATGAAAGGCCGGGAGGTGACGGGAAATTGTCGTGGGTGAAGGAGCTGGCCCGGGAGATCCGTCAGGGCGAGGAGCCGCTGCTTTCCTCCTACGAGGCGCTGATGGCCGCGGCCACCACGCCGGGCGAGAAGAAGCTCGCCCGCATCGTCCACGCCTATCAGCGCTTTCAGCTCAGAAGCCTGGACCTTTTCGAAAAGCAAGTTCCGGACAAGTTCCTGGCCTTTGCCGTCATCACCCAGAACGCGGTAAACCTGCGACAGGGACCCGGTCCCCGCGAGCGGGTGATCCGGCAACTAGATCGGGGGGCCTTCGTGATCCTGCAGGAGTACGTGGGTTTCTGGGCGCACGTCGGGCTGGGCGACGGCACCACCGGATACGTCTTCAAAGACTACGTGCGGCCGGAAGCGCAGGACTGAGGGCCAACCCGATCCGAGCGGTAGACCATCCGGCCCGCCTTGAAAACGGCATGCACCAGGTCCTCTCCCATGCGGTAGGGGAGGTGGGTCCAGTCCGGGCAGTCCCACACCACCAGGTCGGCCGGTTTCCCTTCGCGCAGACTGCCCGCGCGGTCGGCGCGGCCCACGGCGTGGGCCGCGTTCAGCGTGCACGCCACCAGCGCCTCGGCGGGAGTCAGGCGCATCTTCAGGCAGGCCATGGTCATCGTCATCCGCAGGTCCAGAAGGGGACAGCTGCCGGGGTTGAAGTCGGTGGCCAGTGCCACCGCCGCTCCCTCGTCGATCAGGCGCCGGCCGGGCGCCGAGTCCGCCCCCAGGAAGAAGGCGGTGCCCGGCAGCAGCACGGCTACCGTGGAGGACGCGGCCAGCACCTTCATGCCCGTCTCGGAGACGCAAAGCAGGTGATCGGCGCTGGTGGCCCCAAGCTCCACCGCCAGCTCCGCCCCTCTCCCGGCGTGAAGCTCGTCGGCGTGCAGTTTCAGCCCGAACCCGAGCGCGGCCGCCTTCCGGAGCAGCCGCCGGGTCTGCTCGCGGTCGAATGCTCCTTCCTCGCAGAAGACGTCACAGAACTCGGCAAGCCCCTCGCGCCGAACGGCGGGCTGCACGGTGTCGAGCATGAAGCGGACGTAGGCCTCGGGGTCCTCCCGGTGCTCGGCCGGGACCACGTGAGCACCGAGATAGGTGGACACCACATCCACCGGGTGCTCCCGGTCCAGGCGGCGGTTGACCCGCAGCTGTTTGAGTTCGGTTTCGAGGTCGAGGCCGTAGCCGCTCTTGCTTTCCACCGTGGTCACGCCGCGCCGCAGCATCTGGTCCAGGCGGGCCAGGCCGAGGGTGAAAAGTTCCTCCTCGCCGGCGGCACGGGTGGCGGCCACCGTGCGGTGGATTCCGCCTCCGGCGGCCAAGATCTGCCGGTAGCCGACGCCGCGAAGACGAAGGGCGAACTCGTCCGCCCGCCAGCCGGCGAACACCAGGTGGGTGTGGGCGTCAACCAGTCCCGGGGTGACGAGCATGTCCCCGAGCGAGAGCACCGTCGCGGCCCCGCGTTCCCATTCCCTCCGGTATCGGGACATCGGTCCGGCAAAGGCCACCCGACCGTCCTCGGCGATCAGAAAGGCATGGTCGACGGCGGCCAGTTCCGCAAGCGGACCGCGCGCCGGTCCCTCACCGAATTCGGCCAGCGTGACCAGCCGGCCGATGTCCTTCAGTACCAGCCTCACCGCTTGACCTCTTCCCCGGTCAACATGGGCAGCTTGATGCCTTTGTCCCGGGCAACCCGCACCGCCTCGGGGTACCCGGCATCCGCGTGCCGCATCACCCCGGTTCCCGGATCGGTAGTCAGCACCCGCCGGAGCCGCTCATCGGCCTCGGGGGTTCCGTCGGCCACCACGACCATTCCCGCGTGCAGCGAATAACCGATGCCGACTCCGCCACCGTGGTGTACCGACACCCAGGTAGCACCGGCCGCCGTGTTCAGGAGCGCGTTGAGCACGGGCCAGTCGGCCACCGCATCGCTGCCGTCGAGCATGCCCTCCGTCTCGCGGTACGGCGAAGCCACCGAACCTGCGTCCAGGTGGTCGCGGCCGATGACGATGGGGGCGCTGATCTCGCCCCGACGCACCAGGTCGTTGAAGATGAGCCCCATCCGATCCCGCTCGCCATACCCCAGCCAGCAGATGCGGGCGGGCAGACCCTGAAAGGGCACTTTCTGGCGGGCCAGGCGTAGCCACCGCGTGAGGCTTACGTTGTCCGGGAAGGTGGCCAGCACCGCCTCGTCGGTACGATGAAGATCTTTGGGGTCACCGGAGAGCGCCGCCCAGCGGAAGGGGCCCTTGCCTTCGCAGAACATGGGCCGCAGGTACGCGGGGACGAACCCGGGGTAGGCAAAGGCATCCTGCACCCCCGCCTTGAGCGCCTGCCCCCTGAGGTTGTTGCCGTAGTCGAAGGCCACCGCTCCCGCCCGCTGCAAGTCGAGGATGGCCTGGCAGTGGACCGCCATGCCGGCCATGGCCCGGCGCACGTGCTCTTCCGGATCCCGGCGTGCCAGCTCGGCGGCTTCCGACACCGTCAACCCCGGCGGCACATAACCCTGCAGCGGGTCGTGGGCCGAGGTCTGGTCGGTCACCACGTCGGGGACGAAGCCCCGCCTGACCAGCTCGGGGTGGGTCTCGGCGGCGTTGCCGATCAGGGCGATGGACACCGCCTCTCCGCGGTCACGTGCCTTCACCGCCCGGCGCAATGCCTCCTCGAGATCGGCGGTGATGGTGTCGCAAAAGCCCTGCCTCACCCGGCGCTCGGCCCGGCGTTCGTCCACCTCCACCACCAGAGCTACCCCTTCGTTCATGGTGATGGCCAGGGGCTGGGCGCCCCCCATGCCTCCGAGCCCCGCGGTGAGGACGATGCGTCCCCTGAGGGTGCCGCCGAAATGCCGGCGGGCCACCTCCGCCAGTGTCTCGTAAGTACCCTGGATGATCCCCTGGGTGCCGATGTATATCCAGGAACCGGCCGTCATCTGGCCGAACATCATCAGCCCCTTGCCTTCCAGCTCCCAAAAGTGCTCCCAGGTCGCCCAGGCCGGCACCAGCAGGGAGTTGGCGATGAGCACACGCGGTGCGAACGGGTGGGTGCGGAAGATGCCCACCGGCTTCCCCGACTGCACGAGCAGCGTTTCGTCGCCCTCGAGCTCGCGCAGGCATCTCACGAGAGCCTCGAAGGCGGCCCAGTTGCGGGCGGCCTTGCCGCTGCCCCCGTACACGATGAGCTCGTCGGGTTTTTCGGCCACCTCCGGGTCGAGGTTGTTCATCAACATGCGCAAGGCCGCTTCCTGGGGCCAGCCTTTGCAGCTCAGGGTCGTCCCCCGCGGTGCCTTCACGGTACGCGTCAGCACTTTCTCCACCTGGTTCAAGAAACCTACCCGAATCTTCCCCTCGGATAGACCGGCCCCCC
>DYFO01000072.1 GCA_020725145.1 Symbiobacterium thermophilum | reverse complement strand
CTTAGACAGCTATCACCCGGGCACCTGCCGCGGAGAGCAAGCGGGAGGCCCGTCGCGCCGAATCCGGGCGACTGCCGCCTCATAGCCGCCTTGATATGCCGCGGAAACGCAGGGCGGTACGTCGTCCCGCCGGGCCCAGGAACAGGGCCATTGACACTCCGGCGGTGAAGGGTACGCAGCCCACGATGCCGATGCTGCCGGCCAGTGCCCGCACCACCTCGGTGGCCACCAGATCGAGGTTGAGCACCTTGGCCAGCGGGGCTTCGTACGCCATCAGCAGGAGGAGCAGGGGAAGGGCGCCGCCGGCGTAGGCGAGAACCAGGGTATTGACCATGGTGCCCATGATGTCCCGCCCCACGTTCATTCCTGCCCGGAACAGGGCGGCAGGGCCGGAGCGGGGGCTGGCGCGGCGCACCTCTTCGGTGGCCGACGCGATGGCCATCGCCACGTCCATGATGGCGCCGAGCGCTCCGAGCACCATGCCCGAGAACAGAAGGCCGCGGAAGTCCAGGTCCAGTCCTTCCACCAGGTACAGGAGCTGGGCCTCCTGGGCGCCCACGCCCATCAACCGGGCGAGTCCACCGGCGTGATGCGCCAGCAGACCCGCTATCACCACACCGCAGCTCGTTCCCACTGCGGCTGCCAGCGCCTTTCGGGTCAAGCCGCCCACCAGCAGCATGGTTAGCACCGTGACCAGCGCGCAGATCCCCACCGTGGTGGGGAGGGGAGGGTAGCCCGCGAGCAGCCGGGGAAGCAGTACGTAGAAGACGCCGAGCAGGGTGAGCAGCAGTACCAGCAGGGCACGTAGCCCGCGGCGACCGCCCATGAGCACGAGGGCGACGGCGAAGAGCGCGGCCAGCCCGTAAAGGTGGCGGTCGCGGGCGAAGTCCTCGATGAAGACGCCCGCCGCCTGGCCGTCGACGAGCTCAAGGTTGACCATGACCACGTCGCCCTGACGGAGGACGATGTCGTAGGCGGGCTGGCCGGAGATGTAGTTCTCAACGGTGAAGGTCTGCCCACGGTGAGGCCCACCCAGGATGCGCAGGGTCACCGTCTGCCGCCGCATGGCGAACCCCCACGGCCCCTCTTCGGGCTCTTCGTCGATCACCGTCACCACGCGGGCCCGTGCGGGTACGGCCTCGAAGAGCTCGTAGCCCGAGGCCCAGACGGGTTTGCCCCACAACGCGGCAAGGACGCATACGGCGATCAGGGCGCGCACGACGGACGTGGATCGCACGTGGGAGCACCTCCGCGACCGGTTTCGCGGTCCACGCTGATTTCCCCTTTCCCGACACGCTGCGGAGAAGGCCTAAGAAATCTTTGTCAATGACGGAGAAGGAACAATTGTCTTGACGGCGAACGTCTGGTTGCGTGATTGCGGAATGGGGTTCCACTATGCGGAATGACGTGGGAATGCTCCAGACGTTGCTTCGGGCCTCCGAGGTACTGGAGCTTTTCCGGCCCGAACGGCCTGAGTTGGCCTTGTCGGACATTGTCCGCGAAACCGGGCTGTCCAAGACGGTGGCCCACCGCATATGCGCCACCCTGACCCGGGTTCGCCTCCTGCATCAGGATCACCGAACGCGCCGCTACCGTTGTGGGACGCGCCTCTTGGAACTGGCGGAGACGGTGTTGTCCGGCCTGTCGCTCCGGTCCATCGCCATGCCCTTCATGACCGAGGTGCTCGAGGCCACGGGAGAATCGGTGTTCCTCAACATCGTCTCCGACATGCAGTCGGTTTGCATCGAAGCGTTACACTCGCCTCAGGTTTTGAAGCTGACGTACGGCGTGGGAAGGCACACGCCGCTGTACGCCGGAGCCCCTGCACGTCTGCTGCTTGCATTCCTCCCCGAACAGGAACAGGAGCGCGTGCTGGCCCTCCCTTTCGCCAGCTTCACTCCGGCTACCGTCACCGACCCGTCGCGCTTGCGCTCAATGCTGGATACGATTCGACGCGAGGGCTGGGCCTGGAGCATCGGCGAGTTCACGCCGCACGTCGGTGCGGTGTCGGTACCCGTACGTTGCGCCGGGGGCGAGGTGGTGGCCGCTCTGAGCGTCGCGGGGGTGGAGACGCGCTACGAGGCCCAGAGCCGCGAAGCCTACCGCTCGGCGCTGGCGGCGGCCGCTGGGCGGCTCGGTGAAGTCATCCGCCACCTTGACCGGCGGGCCCTGCTGGGAATGTGAGATTGGGGGTGAGACGGTTCAACCAGGCCCTCAGGATCGGGAAAGAAAGGAGGTCGGTTCAGGTGAGAAGAATGGTCGTGTTGTTCGTGGCGATCGCCCTGGCAACCGCAGGCCTAGGTTGCACGCGATCCGCCGAACCGGCTCGAACCGAGCAGCCGGTGATCCTTACGTTCGTGAACACGGTTCCGGTACCCGCCATCGATCCCGCCCTGGTGACCGATGAGGCGGGCTACATCGCCGTAGTCAACCTGTACGATCCCTTGCTGTTCCCTGCTGTCGAAGAAGGGTTGATGGACCCGGCCCCGCACCTTGCCACGGAATGGACGGTTTCGGCGGACGGCCGTGTGTACCGCTTTACCTTGCGGGAGGGCGTGAAGTTCCACAGTGGCCGGGAGCTGACGGCCGAGGACGTCGTGTTCTCCATGGACCGTGTGCTCTCCCTGAAGAAGGGACCGGCGTGGATGTGGCTGCCGGTGCTGTCGCCGGGTAGCACCCGGGCCGTTGACCCCTATACCGTGGAGTTCCACCTCAAGGAGCCGTACGCTCCCTTCCTGGCCACGCTGATCCACCTTTTCGTGGTCGACGCGGAGCTCATCCGGGCCAACCTGGGTGCGGGCGACTTCGGCGATCTGGGCGACTACGGACAGGGCTTCCTGTCGGCCAACGACGCCGGTTCCGGTCCCTACGTGTTGGAGAAGTGGGATCGCGAGGGCGATCTGGTGGCCAACCGGTTCGCCGACTACTGGAAGGGATGGCGTCAGGGACAGGTGGACCGCTTCGTCTACCGCACGGTTCGCGAAGAAGCCACCGTCAAGATGCTGATCAAGGGGGGCGAGGCCGACCTCGTGGGGCAATGGCTCAGCGTCGAAACCTATAATGAACTTGCCGCCACGCCCGGCTTGAAGGTCGCGGAGGACCCCACGGTTCAGCTATTCCACCTGCCCATGAACACGGCCAAGCCGCCTCTGGATTGCATCTACTTCCGCTTGGCGCTGGTGCACGCTCTTGACTACACGACCGCCAATACAGAGATATTCCCGGGGGCGGTTCAGGCCAGGGGGCCGGTTCCCATCAAGGCCGCCGGGCACAACTCCGACCTCGCGCCCTTCCGTTATGATATGGCCAAGGCCCGCGAGTACCTGGCCAAGTCCAAGTACCGCCCCGGCGAGTACGTCATTCAGTACCATTTCACCGACGTGATCCCCGCGCAGCGCAAGCTCGGGTTGCTTCTGCAGTCCAGCCTGGCGGAGCTTGGCATCAAGATGGAGATCAATCCCACGCCTTGGGTCAGGCTGACGGAGCTGTGTGCCAAGCCCGAGACGACACCGCACATAGGCGCCTTCTACTATACGCTTCGCTACCCACACCCGCACAGCCACACCTTCGCGATGTATCATCCAAGCGCACACGGCAGCTGGATCGCCATGAGCTGGTATAACAACCCCGGAGTGACGAGGGTGCTTGAGGAAGCGGTGAAGGAAGTCGACACCGAGCGCCAGATGCAGCTTTACAAGCAGGCCCAGGCGATGATCGCCGGCGACGCCCCCAGCATCTACGTCAACAACCCCGTCCACCGCATCGCGCACGCCGAATACGTCAAGGGGTATCGCTACGTCGGGCTGATCGGCTACGACCTGGCCGTGTACTATCTGACGGTTGACAAGCAGTGAGCGGTCGGGAGGGGAGCCCTCCCGGTTCCCCTCCCAACATCGCGGGGAGGACACGGGATGTTTCGGGATTACCTCGCCAGGCGGGTGCTGATGATGGTGCCCACGTTGCTGGGCCTGTCGCTGCTCATTTTCCTGCTCTCGCGGGTGATGCCGGGAGATCCCATCCTGCTGGCCCTGGGACCCGAGGCCCGCCCGGAGCAGGTGGAGCAACTGCGCCGGGAGATGGGTCTTGACCGGCCGTTGCACGTGCAGTATCTCAGGTACTTGCAGGGAGTCCTGCGGGGGGACTTCGGACGCTCGCTGCGAACCCATCGGCCGGTAGCGCAGGACCTGAGGGACTTTCTGCCGGCCACTGTCGAGCTGACGAGCGTGGCCATGCTCTTCGCCATCCTGATCGGCGTCCCGCTGGGGGTTACGGCGGCGGTGCGCAGGGACGGGATGGTCGACCACCTTTCGCGCTGGGTGGCGCTTTCGGGAGTGGCGATGCCGCAGTTCTGGTTGGCAATCCTGCTGCAACTGGTCTTCGGCTACTATCTCCGGCAGCTCCCGCTGATCGGACGCGGCAGCATCGTTCCTGCCCGGATCACCGGTCTTTATCTCGTCGACAGCCTGGTGACCGGGGACCTCGCCGCCTTCTGGAACAGCCTTCGGCATCTGGTGCTGCCGGCCTTCACGCTGTCGCTGGCCACCGCGGCTCAGATCATGCGAATGACCCGGGCCGGCATGGTCGGCCAGATGCGGCGGGATTACGTGCTGGCCGCGCGCTCGTACGGTCTGCCGTACAACCTCGTGGTCTACCGCTACATGCTCAAGAACGCGATAACCTCCACGCTGACGATCATCGGCCTGACCTACGGCTTCTTACTGGGTAACTGCTTCGTAGTGGAGACAGTGTTCGCCTGGCCCGGGATCGCGGCCTACGGGGCCCATGCCGTGATCTACAAGGATTTCAACGCGGTGGTGGCGGTCACGCTGGTAGTGGGCGTGGCCTACGCGATCGTGAATCTGGCCATAGACGTGCTATACGGCTTTCTCGACCCACGGGTGCGCTACGCACCGGAGTAGGAGGTTGAACTCCCTGAACGCGGAGTCCTGGAGGAGAGCCTGGTACCGCTTCCGGCGCAACCGGCTGTCGGTGTTCGGGTTGGGCCTGGTGCTGCTGGTGCTGCTGGCGGCCATCTTCGCGCCGTACCTGGCTCCCTACCCGGAGGACGCCGGCAGCGTGGTGAAGTTTGCGCAGGCGCACCGGCCGCCGTGCGGCCGTTTCTGGTTCGGCACCGACGAGGTGGGAAGAGACATCCTGAGCAGGGTGATCTTCGGCTCCCGCATCTCCCTGGCCCTGGGGGTACTCGTGCTGACCATCGCCGCCGGCGTGGGCGTCCCGCTGGGCCTGATCGCCGGCTACTGGGGAGGAACGGCCGGCGCCGTGATCATGCGGGTTACCGACACCTTCCTTGCCATTCCTCCCCTGGTCCTCGCCCTGGCCGTCAGCGCCGTGCTGCCGCCCAGCTTTGTTACGACCATGGTGGCCATCGCCTTCGCGTGGTGGCCGTGGTACGCGCGACTTGTGCACGGCGAGGTCCTGTCGGTCCGCGAGGAGCAGTACGTGCAGGCGGCCGAGACGGTAGGGGCGAGCCGCTGGCGGGTGGCCTTCGTTGAGATCATGCCCAACTGCCTGGCGCCGGTGATCGTAAAGCTCACTTTGGACATGGGCTTTGTGATCTTGATGGGGGCGGTGCTGAGTTTCCTCGGCCTGGGGGTGCAGCCGCCCAAGCCGGCGTGGGGGACGATGATTGCCGAAGGAAGGGTCTATCTGCCGGCCAACTGGTGGGGGGTAACCCTCCCGGGTCTTGCGATCTTCGTAACGGTGATGGGCTTCAACCTGCTGGGCGACGGCCTGCGGGACGTGCTGGACGTAGAGGTGGAACGGTGGAACTGATCCTGGACGTTCGAGATCTGCACATTGAGTTCACCCTCTACGAGGGAATCGCGAGGGTGGTGTGTGGGCTTTCGTTTGAGGTGGCGGCCGGTGAGAAGGTGGTCCTGGTAGGCGAAAGTGGCTCAGGCAAGTCCATCACCGCCCGTGCGGTGATGCGTCTTTTGCCGCCGGGGGCGAGGATCACCGCCGGCAGCATTCGCTTTGCCGGGGTTGACCTTCTGGCCCTGGACGAACTGGAGATGCACCGCACCGTGAGGGGACGGGGGATCGCGATGGTCTTTCAGGATCCCGTCAATGCCTTGAACCCCCTCTTCTCTGTAGGTGAGCAACTGGCGGACGTCATCTGCTGGCAGGGAGAACGCGCCGTGAATTGGCTTCACTACGCTCTGGGACGGCTTCGGCGCTCTGAAGCCGAGCGCGTGCGCCGGCGCAGCCTGGAGCTTCTGGACCGGGTGCGGATCCCCGTTCCCGAGCAGACGCTTCGCTCGTACCCGTCGCAGCTGAGCGGGGGGATGTGCCAGCGGGTGATGATCGCGCTGGCCCTTGCCAACCGGCCCCGGCTGCTGATCGCCGACGAGCCCACCACCGCGCTCGACGTGTCCATCCAGGCGCAGATCCTTGAGCTTTTTGAGGAGACGGTGCGGGAGCTGGGCACCGG
>DYFO01000008.1 GCA_020725145.1 Symbiobacterium thermophilum | reverse complement strand
ACCGGCGTAGTCTCACCAGATCCCTGACCTCATAGGCGAAAACGCGCTCTGCGCAGGGATTTCCGAAGCTTCGCGGGGGCCCGTACAGGGGGGAAGTTAGGCTAGTATTGAAGTGCCAATTCTGAAAACGTCCATCTCCCGACAGGATCGGGTGACGTATGCGGAGACCAATCCTCGGGCCGCCCGGCGATACGTCCAAGAGTGTCAGCCACGAACCCCGGCGGCCTCGCACGGCAGCACGGTCGACCCTCCAAGGACCGAAGCTTCAGCAGCGGCTGCGGCAGGCCCGTTCGGCGGCCTATGTCGAGGCCATGCGCCACCTGGATGCGCACACGCACCGGGCGGACCCGCACGCGCTGCAAGCGGTGCTGGAGGCCATCGCCAACGAGTTTCCGGAGCTCGGCATCGACCAGCAGCCGCTCGGCATCGTCCAGCGGTGCCTGCTGGGCACTCCATATGAGGTTCACGTCTGCGACCTGAGTGGGAGCATCGTGGAGCACTACGAGACCTTCCGCGCCATGCCCGCCCAGTTTGAGCGCGCCCGCGCTCTGGCGCTTCACCCGTCCTACGCCTTCATCGAGGTGTATCCCGACGCTCTTCGGGCGGTTGCCTTCGACGGATCGGTATCGGTGATCCACTAGCACCTGGGGGAGGGCTACCGATATGAGCAGCGACCTGGATCGGCTCGCCCGCCACATCGACGACAACCTGTCGGTCATCAATCAGAACGTGAACCGTGTGGTACAGGTGGTTGCCCTGGTGGGCGAGCAGGTCGCCACGGTTGCGCAGGAACAGGCCGATACCAGGCAGGAGCTGGCAAGGCTGACTGAGGAGTTCCGGGCCTTCGTCGCCGCCGACCTTCGTCAGAAGGAGCAGCAGTTCGCGGCCACCCGACTCGTCGAAGTCAGGCAGGAGTTGGACAAGCGGTTTGGACACCATGATCGGGTGCGGCGGACGGCGATCGGCATTCTGCAGGCGACGGACGTCGCTATCGTCCGTGGCGAGACCATGCGATGGGCTGGCGAGGAACTGATGATCTCATGCCCCGGGTACTGGCTGGCGCCCGCCCTGGTTGCCCTGATTTCCTGGGTGCAGGACAACGCGTCGCTGGCGGAGCGAGCCCTGGCCGAGGCGCTGCGGCGGGATGACGCCAAGGCATCTCTGTTCTTCACCCTGGTGTGTCGGCGCGCCCGTCGCATGGAGGCATGCGCACACTGGCTGACGCGGTATCTGCAGAACCAGAGCCCGGTGTCGCTGGACCCCGAAGCCGCCGTGATGCTGGATGCGATGGCCAATGGCGTGTTCGGCGGCGGGGCGGTGGCCATGTGTTCCGAGATCATCGATGAGTGGCTGAAGGAACTGGAGCAGCAGACAGGGTTCCCGGAGGAGCAACGCCGGCGGTGGGCGGAAGCCCTCGACGTGCTGACGCCGAGGCCGGGCCCTGACGAGTATCCGACGCTTCGCAGGTACAGCTCTACATGGCCGCTGCTGGAGACCGCTCTGGCGGCGGCCAGAAGGAACCAGACCGTCTTGTCATTCTTCCAGCAGCTCTTTGAGGGTGAGATCGCGGTGCCGCCGACGCTGGAGGCGGCGGTCGATGCGCTCCTGGAGTCGCTGGTCGCCAACTTCGACGATGAGGAGCTCCCGCTCCGCCGGGAGGAACGCCTTCTTGAGCTGATCGTGGAAGAAAGAGGCGACCGGGCGGCCGCCGACTACCGTTTCGACGCCGAGGCGAGCTCACTCGAAGAAAAGACCGACCTGGCCGCCTTGCTGTCCAACGTCGCGATGTACCCCGAACGATACGGGGCGACCAGGGCAACCGAACGCTATGCGGTATCCCGCTGCCGGCACTGGATCATCGCCGGGCATCAGGACCTGGTAGCTCGCGACCGGGCGCGCATGCCCACGAGTGTTGACCTGAACTGCGGGTCGGCCGTGTGCTCGAGCAAGGACGGCTCCAACGAGAGGGAACTCGTCCATGAAATAGCCCTGCACTACGCAGAGCGGATCGAGGCGGCCGTCGCCGCGGTGAGGATCACGGGTCGGGCTTGGGCGACGGCGGCGATCGGCGGGCTGCTCGGCCTGCTCGTCGCCAACAGCGGCTCAATCCCCGTCGGGCTGACGATCATGGGCGGGGCCGGTGCATACCTGTTCTTCCAGCACAGGGATGTTGATAGGGCCCGTCGGCGCATACGCAACGACCTGGAGAACGAGCGAAAGGAAGCCTTGCGCATCCTGCGGGCAGGCCTGGCCGAGCTGACCGACCTGCGCCGTGAGATCGCCCGTGAGGACGCCAAGGCTGAACAGGTCACGGAGTTTCTGTCCGCGTTGAGCTCGCCCCAGTTCGTCCTGAAGCGGCCGGATCAGGCGCGCGCCATCGCCACCGCGGAGGCATGAGGAGGGGATAGCCATGGAGGAGAGGCCGACGCACGACCGGGATGCCAGCCCCAAGGAGTCGTCCGGCAAGCAGGCGGAAACCCGACCACCCTCGCCGTCCGTGGCGGCGGAGTCGCCCCTGGCCGGTGAGCTGCCGGCGTGGGACCTGCGCCCGCCCCATACGATAGTGGTGCGGCGACCGCGCAAGGGCCCGCGAGCCTCATGAAGACCCCCTACACATACGCCGAGTGGGTTTCCCTGCTGGAGCGGTTCGGGTCGGGGGATGACTCCGTGCTGCAGCTGATGGGGCGGGGCGATGTGGTATGGAGCAGCGTCGTTGCGGAGCGATGGACGCGTCAGGTTAGCGATGCACTGTACGCGCGGCTGCGGACCCTTTCAGGACAGCTGCAGACGGCGCTCGATCGATCGCGCGGTGACTACCACGGGGTCGCCAACGCGCTGGTGGGGGCGCGCCGCGGGCTGGTTCCCCTGCGGACGTTCGTTGCCCTGCCCTGTCTGCCGGACTTGGTGCGGAACCACCTTGCAGCCGAGCTCGACAGGTGGGTTGCCGAGACGCAGGCGTCACTGGAGCGGAGCGCCAGGGAAGTGCGGTGGGACCAGGGACTGCTGCTCAAGGCGATCCGGGACAATCCGTTCACGGCTGCATCCGAGAAGCTTGCTGTAGGCGATGCACCGCAGGAAGGGCCGGACCCCCCGTCACGGCAGCGCCGCATCATTCTCTGAAGTCGGAGGTCGCATATGCCCGACATGGCAACCTGTCGGCAGACCCTGATGGTCTACCTGAAGGCACGGATCCCGTTCATCTCCATTTCGAGTGACGAGCGCGAGCCCGTGCTAGAGCTGTTCCGGGGGTTGGCTTCCGAGCTCAACGTTCCGGTCTACTACCACACGCTCTCCCAGGGGCTGCGCGAGGTCGTGACCAAGCGGGTGGTGAACGAGGATCGCTCGGTCGCCGGCGCCCTTGACTATGCCAGCCAGCAGTTCGCCCAGCGGCAGAACCTGACCTTCGTGCTCACGGAAGTTCAGGATATAGAGGGCGACACCCCCGTCAGCCGTCAGCTCCTCGACGTGGTTTCATTGGCCACCGAGCGAGGCGGAGTAGTGGCCGTCATCACGACTTCCGGGATATGGCCCCGGCTGCAGCGCCTGGGTATGACCCTGACGCTGGACCCGCCCAACGAAGACGAGATGCGTGCGGTGATAAGCGAATGCCTTGCCCCCTACCGCGGCGCGATGGCCATAGAGTGGGGGGATGCCGAGCTCGCAGAGGCGGCGGCGATTCTCGCCGGTGTGACCCGCATCGAAGCCGAGAACGCCATCGCCACGCTCTTGGCCAAGGGCTCGATCGCCCGGGCAGACCTGGCGGAACTGAGAAAGGTCAAGGACCGCATCTTCTCCGACATCTCCGGCCTGGAACGGGTCAAGGTCACGGCCAGGGATCTCACGGTGGGCGGCCTTGCCGGCCTGCGGGCCTGGCTTGACAAGCAGCGGCCCCTGCTCACCATGGACCTCCGCGAGCGCGGTCTTCGCCCGCCGCGGGGGGTCCTGCTGGTCGGCGTGCCCGGTTGCGGGAAATCGCTGTCAGCCAAGGCGATCGCCGTGAGCTGGGATCTACCCCTGTACCGACTTGACCTGGCCAACATCCACGGTCAGTACCTGGGGCAGTCGGAGTCCCGCCTCAAGGAGGCACTGGCGACCGCAGACCGGGTGGCTCCCTGCGTCCTGTGGATCGACGAGATAGAGAAGGGGCTGGCCGGAGCCACGGCTGCAAGCGATGGAGGCACGTCCGCGCGTCTCGTGGGGCATTTCCCCTTCTGGCTTCAGGAAGGGAGGGCACGCGTGTTCGTGGTGGCCACCGCCAACGACATCCAAAGACTCCCGCCGGAGCTGCTGAGGCGCGGCCGCTTCGACGAGCTTTTCTTCGTCGACCTTCCCAGCGCTCCCGAGCGGGAGGAGATCATCGCCCTCTACGCCCGGCGCTACCTGCACCGCGAGCTGGCGCCGGAGATGCTCACCCAGCTGGTGGAGCTCACGGACGGTTTTGCGGGGGCCGACCTTGAGGCCGCGGTTGCCGAGATCGCGAAGGAGGCCATCCTCAAGGGTGACGACGCCGTTGAGGATGCGTACTGGTACAAGGTCTTCGCCAACGTCGTGCCCTTCTCCAAGACGAACCCCGAGGTGGTCGACGCCATCCGCGCCTGGGGCAGGGAGCGTGCGATCCCCGCTTCCGGAGAGGCGCTGGCCCCGGATGCCGGCACCTCCAAAGCGCGCCGCAGTGTGCTGGTGTAGGTGCCGGGCTTCCCCTGCAGCGTCAGTCGGCAGGCCCGCTCGTCGGGTACGCTCCCTGTAGTTCGGAAATGAGCCGGTGGTACTCCTCTCGGCCATCCTGCCCAGGATCACGAGCATCTGGCGAATCCCGTGGTGCGCGGCTCTCAACTCCTCCGTCGCGCTCGCCCGTATCACCTCTCCCCGATCGGTTGTCCAAACGGTTCGCCAAGTCCGGCACCTCCCCTTCCCGGCAAGGGGATACCCCGCCGCATCGCGAACCAAGGCTGCAAGCAAGCCCACGAGGGGAGGAACACGGGTTGCGGGTGACCCTGCAGGAACTCAAGCGGCAAGCATGTGAGACCATCGACGCCCGGGCCCAGGAGATCGTGGACATCGGCGAGACCATCTTCCGGCAGGCCGAGCTTGGCTTCAAGGAGACACGCACGGCGGCGCTGGTTGCCTCCAAACTCCGGGAGCTGGGACTTGAGCCTCGCACCGGCATCGCGCTCACCGGGGTCAAGGCGGCGATGGCCCTGGGAGAAGACGGTCCGTCACTGGGGATCATGGGGGAGCTCGACGCGGTGGTCTGCCACGACCATCCCGACGCCGTGCCCGGCACGGGCGCGGTGCACGCCTGTGGCCACCATGCCCAGCTGGCGGCCATGCTGGGGGCGGCCGTCGGCCTGGCAGGCTCGGGGGTGGTCCGACGCCTGGCGGGGCGCCTGGTGTTCATCGCCGTGCCCGCCGAGGAGTTCGTGGAGCTGGAGTACCGCCAACGCCTGCGACAGGAAGGCAAGATCGAGTTCCTCAGCGGCAAGCAGGAGTTCATCCGCCTCGGCGAGTTCGCCGACCTCGATCTCTGCATGATGGTCCACGTCGACAGCGACTGCCCGGAGCCCAAGGTAACGCTGCCGGAGTCCAGCAACGGTTTCGTGGCCAAGGCCATCCGCTACCACGGACGTGAGGCCCACGCGGGAGCCGCCCCCCACCTGGGCATCAACGCCCTGAATGCCGCCATGCTGGGCATCATGGGCATTCACGCCCAGCGCGAGACCTTCCGCGATGAGGACATGATCCGGGTTCACCCCATCATCACCCGCGGAGGGGACCTGGTCAACATCGTGCCTGCCGACGTGCGCATGGAAACCTACGTGCGCGGCCGCAGCTGGGAGGCGATGCTGGAGGCCAGCAACAAGGTGAACCGCGCCTTGCAGGCAGGGGCCATGGCCATCGGCGCCGAGGTGGAGGTCACCGAGATCCCGGGATACCTGCCGCTTGAGAACGACTCCCGGCTAACCCAGACCTTCGCGGCCAACGCCGCGTTGCTCCTGGGTGAGGACCGCGTGGTGACCGCGGGAGCGATGGGGGGGTCCACCGACATGGGCGATCTTAGCCGCCTCATGCCGGTGACCCATCCCATGATCGGGGGATGTGAGGGCCCCATACATACCCGGACCTTCCGCGTCGTGGATCCCAACGCCGCCTACGTGGTCCCCGCCAAGCTCCTGGCCATGACGGCGGTGGACCTGCTCGCCGAAGGGGCGGCCTTGGCCCGCGAGATCGTGCGGGACTTCCGGGCTCCCCTGAACCGTGAGAGCTACCTGGCGATGTGGCGGGACTTCCTCGCGGGGCCGCACGGCTGAGTTCCGGGAGGACGGGCAGCCTTTTTTGACGAATGGTGGCAGCGGCCCAAGCTCTCGGGGAGGGATGGACGGGTGAGAAGGCCGCGTTTCTGGGGGTATGTGCTGCTCCTGGCAGGCTGCGGCGCCGACGTTACCGTGTATACCAGGGTGGCTCCCGACATGTTGGGCGAAAGGTCCTTTGTGATAGATGTGGACGCGGACGACCTCAGCTACGTCCGGGGGGGAGAGGCGGCGCTCACCAGGGTGCTCAAGGGGGCGGTGCCCGGTGGGCTTACGCTGGCGGTTGAGTATCCCGCGAAGGGGAGTGTGCGCTACCGGCTGTCCTTTGACTTCAGCTCGCCAGATGTCCTGCGCACGAGGTCCGCAGAGGTCCTGGGCAAGCCGCACCCGGGTTTGACCCTGGAACGCGACGGCACTCCCTTCTCCATTCGTTACAACTTCGCGGACAAGGCCTCTGCCCGGGACTACTTCGCTTGGGCGGTCACCGCCGTGCAACAGGCTGGCCTTATAGACAGCGCCAGCATCAACAGCTCTTCGGCCAGGGTCTGGCTGCCGGGCGCCGAGGCCTGGCGAACTGCCGACTACGGCCGGACGGAGTCTTACCTGATACATCCGGTGGAGCACCTTGCCTTGGAGACGGTGCTGGGCCGATCGGGACCGGTCGAGCGGACGCTGACCCTGCGCATCGGCCGGGAGGTGGAGGAGGCCATTGGGCAGGCGCGGTGGACCGCGGTGTCAACGTTCATCGCGCAGCTGGGGTTCGAAGGCGACACCTCGCACATAACCCGCCGGCAGGTGGACGAGGTGGTCGAATACGTTGTTTGCTGGGGTGATCGCGACCCGGCGAGGGTGCAGGAAGCCAGTGAGAAGTTGTTCGGACGGTCCGGGCTGGTCTTTTCGGAGCTTGACCGTAGCTCCTTCCTTCGGCCGGCGAGGAGCTTCGAGGACCAGGTGGACCTGACGGCTTGGCTGGGAGCACGAGTTCCTCTCAGGCAGGAGCCGACGTATGTGCTCCGGCTTCCTCCGGGAGCCCGGGTGCTCGCGAGCAAGGGACTTGACCCCACTCCGGATGGGCTGGTCTACGAGGTCCACGGCTCGGGCGTGACGGCGTCCGTCGAGTTCGACTGGTTCGCCTGGCCAAACTTCTTGCTTGTCGCACTGGCGATAGCCGTGCCGGTCGCGTGCCTCGGCGTGGTGATCAGCCGTCCCCGGACCCGCGCGGCCATCGGCGAGATGGCCGCCGGCCTGCGCCACGCGGCGGCCACCTCCCGCGGACCCGGGCGGGTGGCCCGACGGCGGATCTCCGCCGCCCTGTTCGCCCTCGTTGTTCTCACCTTCTTCCTTCCCTGGGTGCACCTTTCGTGCGCCGGCGAAACCGTGGGGACGGCGAGCGGCTTTGACCTGCTCACCGCAGAGCGTGCACCGAGGGAGAGCAGGGAGGCCATATCTCTGGCTTCCGAGCTGCTCGGCACGGAGACGCCGCGAGGAGGCGGCACGGCGCAAGCGTTCGTGACGTTGGTGTTGATCACCGCCATCGCGGGGGCGATCGCGGTTTCCGTCATCCCCCGGGAAAGGACGGCCTTTGGCGCCGCCGCGGCGCTGAGTGCCTGCCAGGCGGCCTTCCTGGTCGGCTTCGTCGCCGCGGTACGCTCGGAGATAGCCGGCGCCACGGCGTGGGTTGCCGATGCCTGGTTTGCCCCCGGTGAGCCACTGGTCCGTGTCAGGTACGAGGTTGGATTCTACCTGGCCTTCGTGTTGACGGCGGCAGCCGGCCTGTGGGCAGGCTACGCGCTTCTCGGTCAGGGCCCTGCTACGAGGCAGCCGGTTTCCGGTATGCCGCCCCCGGCAGATGCTTTCTGTTCGCGGTGCGGCGCGCGGGCCGGCCCCCAAGACACCTTCTGTACCACCTGTGGGGACAGACTGCGCTAGGCCGGGCGGCCCGAGACCGGACGGGGAAGGCGTTGCAGGACCAAGGTCCGGAATTGTCGAAACCGGGCGTGGAATAATGCGGCATGCACACCAGGGCATGGAAGGTATACTTTCGCGACAGCCGTTGCTTTCCCACAAGCTCCCGTCCCAGCTACCAGGAGCGTCTCCGGCCGGCCCGGGCAGGCATCATTGCGAACTTGCAGGGAGGGATTCTCAGGTGGAGATCCGATCGCGAATGGTGGCGCCGGTGATCGTGCAGGGCGCCGTGGGGGTACTCCTGCTCATCGCCTTCCGGCTGGCGATAGGGTACCTTCCCATGGTGAAAGAGGTCTACCTGCCGCTTCCTTTCGGACTGGACGAGTTGCTCACCGCCCTGATCATGAGCGGCATCGTGGCCGTCCTCATCAGCACGGCGGTACGGCTCGCCGTGCAGCTGGAAGCGGGAGGGGCGGGCTTCCCTCAGGCGGGACTTGCGGTGAAGCTGCTGGCCGTGCTCGGCTCACTCCTGATAGTCTATTACGCCTACCTCCCGCTCCTGCGCCCGTACCTCGGGAGGTACGAATGGGTATACCAGGTCGTCTTCCTGGTGGCTTTCTTGGCAACCCTGGTGGCCCTCGGCTACGCCGTTTACACCGGCGTCGGCGAGTTCAGCGTGGCCCTGGCGGCGCGTCCCCGGTCCACGCGAGGCCCGGTGAACGCCTGCGGGCAGTGCGGCGAGCCCAACCCGCCCGGTAGCGCCTTCTGCACGGTTTGCGGGGCGCCGGCCAGGCCCGCGCGTGCGGCCGCTGCCTGCACGGGTTGCGGGGGCCCCCTGAAGCCCGGCGCCCGTTTCTGTCCCTCCTGTGGAGTTCCGGCGTCCGTGCCATCGGCGGTTGGTGCGACCGTCCGTCCTGTTCCGCCGGCTCAGGCACCCGTCGCCCCGACTTGCGTCTCCTGTGGCGCTGTACTGCGCCCCGGAGCGAAGTTCTGCGGCAAGTGCGGTGCCAAGCAAGGCGAGCCGGCGGCCGCGCCGGCCCCGGAGGAGAAGGTGCAGGAACCGCCGGCTCAGGCACCTGTCGCCCCGACTTGCGTCTCCTGTGGCGCCGTACTGCGCCCCGGAGCGAAGTTCTGCGGCAAGTGTGGTGCCAAGCAGGGCGAGCCGGCGGCCGCACCGGCCCCGGAGGAGAAGGTGCAGGAACCGCCGGCGGCACCGGTTTGCGTCTCCTGTGGCGCCGTACTGCGCCCCGGAGCGAAGTTCTGTGGCAAGTGTGGTGCCAAGCAAGGCGAGCCGGCGGCCGCGCCGGCCCCGGAGGAGAAGGTGCAGGAACCGCCGGCCGTGCTCGTCTGCTACGAGTGCGGTGAGCTGCTCAGGCCGGGCGTGAAATCCTGTCGCAAGTGCGGCAGTCCTCAACAGGGCTAACGGGCCGCCACCGGGCGGGCCGCTGGGGGCGAGGTGATCGCCGTGTCCAGGTGTAGGAAGTGCGGTGCACAGCTTGAGCCGGGGGACGTGTTTTGTGTCGCCTGCGGGCACGCACGACGGGAGGCAAAGCCCGAGGTGCGCCGGCGACGGCGCTCCCGCAGGCTGCTGGTGCCGATGGTGGCACTCGTGCTGCTCGCCGCGGCGGTGAGTGCCGTCGTTGTTGCGGGTGGGGCCGTGGAGGGGACGGTGGTGGATGCCCTGCGGGGACAGCCGGTCCCGGGAGCGACGGTGCGGGTGGGTTGGTTGACGGTCACCACCGACCCCTGGGGCCACTTCCGGTTGGCGTGGGCGTTGCCCGGCCGCTGGGCGGTGGAGGTTTCCGCGCCCGGTTTCGACACCGAGCGGACGGCGGTAAAGGTGGGCCGGCAGACCCTCTCGTTACGGCTCGCGCTGTTCGCCAGGCCGATTTGGCGTGAGTCCTACCAGGCCGCCCCGGACCGCGAGCTCGTCGTGGATACCGGTCGTGGGCTGACGGTCGCGATAGCCCCCGCGGGCCGGCAGCGAACCGTGGTGGTGAAGGAGCGCGCCATCGTTGAGAACGTATTGCCGGCGTTCATCATCGAACGCGCCTTCAGCATTGAGTTTTCCGGACCGCCGGCGAGGGGAAAGCGCCAGGCCACGCTGACCTTCGATCTCCCTTCCCACATCGACGTGGCCTCGGCCGTCATCCTGCGCTGGACCGGCGACCGCTGGTGCCTGGCAGCCCCCGGGGATGCTCCGACCGACCTGGCGGGGCTGGCCGGCGTGTCGGCCGCCGGCCGCCTCGCGGTCGACCTTGATTCGCCCGGCACCTACGCGCTTGCCCGCGCCAATCCCGACCCCGGAACCTTCCCCGTGGCGGTCACGGTAGTCGGCCAACGCGTCGACGGCGATGGAAACCTGGTGGTTGAGGCGATCGTGGCCCATGTGGCGACCCCCGAGCGGAGTGCGACCGCCTGGTACGCGGTCGAGTTGATGGAGACCTTCAACCTCATCTCGATGGCCGCGCCCGACGACCCCACCTTCGGTGACGCCCGCTGGTTCGGCACCCAGAGTACCGGAGGGTTCCTGGGGCCCGGCGAGTCCAAGCGCCTGGTCTTCGTGTTCAGCGGAACGGGGGGATTGGCGCGGCTGCGGCTGGATCTCTGGCGTGGATTGGCACCGGCCACCGCCGACTGGGTGTGTCGGCTGGCCACGGGTTCCACCCTGCCGTGGCCGCTGACTGCCGCTTCGGCTTCAGGCGACGCGGCCGGTCCGTTGCTCGATTTCCTGACCTACCTGCGCGGTGCGGAACCCGGGAAGCAGCTGCGGGCGTTGGTGGACACCGGCCGCCCGGCACCGGCGGTGGATGCCGTGCGGGCGGCGGTGGGCGGTGCCCAGTCGGCCGTGACGCGTTACGCCTCCGGCCGGAGCATGGAGCCGCTGTACGCGTGGTTCGCGACCGTGCTCGGGGGTCGAGAATGGGCCCGGGAGCGTTCCCTGGGGCGGCCCGAGGTCTGGACCGGATTGGACGCCCCGTGGCTCCAGCTGGTCGCGGTCGCCGACCCGGTCGTGGGAGCGGCCGTTCTCGCCGGCCAGGGTCACCTGATCTCCACGCAGCCGGTCCTCGCACAGTCAGGGCCCGTGGTGGTCGTGGAACCGGCGTCGGCCGAGGTGCGGGCGGGCGGCAGTGTACCTTTCACGGCCCGGGTGCTATCAGCCGACGGCGCCGTCGTGCTTTCCGCCCCCTTCATCAAGTGGGAGGCCAGCGGCGGGGGGCGCGTCGACGAACAGGGGCTGTTCACGTCCAATCGCACTGCCGCAGGCACTTTCCGGGTCACCGCCTTCACCGTCGGTGCCGACGCACAGGGCAACCCCGTGCGCGTCGAGGGGAGTGCACGGGTCAGGGTCATCGCCCAGGCGACCCCGCCGCCACCGCCCCCTCCTCTTCCCGCCGCTTCCATCACCGTCACCTATCCGCCCGGGGGCGTAAGCTGGCCGGAAGGCTCGGCGCGGACCATCCGGTGGACCTCCACCGGGGTGACGGGTGACGTGAAGGTCGAGCTGTCCCGTGATGGCGGCCTGACCTGGGAAGTTCTGTACGCGAGCGTTCCCGACACCGGCGCCAAGACATGGACGGTTAGCGGCCCGCCCACCGCCAGCGCGGTGATCCGCGTGAGCAGCGTGGCGAACCCGGCGGTCGTCGGCATCAGCGGCAGGTTCGCCATCGTCGCCGCCACCGGCGCAACCGGAGACTGGGCAGGCGGGCTCGCGCCGTGAGCGCGGGCAGGTCTGGCAACGCGGTTTTGCCCTGCCACCCGGGGGTGTCCGGCGCAGACTTGCGAGAGGAGGGCACGGCAACGTGAAGGCGCGAGGAGGAGCCGGGATCGCTCTCATCCTGCCGCTGCTGGTCCAGGCGGGGACGGGTATAGCCCTCGCGCTGGCGTGCTGGTTGGTCCTCGCCCGGCTGCCGCCGGTTCGTGATGCCCGTCTACCCGTGGCCTTCACGCTCGGCCAACTGGTCGGCGCGGTGGCCCTGACGGGTGTTGTCTTGCTGCTGGTGGATCTGGGCAGGCGGCTTGAGCTGCGTGTGTCCTGCGCGTTTCCCCAGGTCCCGGCCGCCGGCACCATCGCCAAGCTGCTGGTTTTCCTCGCCGCTACCGCCGTGGCGTACCGCGCCTTCGGCCCGCTTACCCTTCCCTACCTGGGTTACCGGCAATGGCTTTATTCCCTGACCTTCGTGGCGGTCACGGTGACCCTGCTGACGCAGCTGGGGCTCACGCTGCATGCCAACCTGGAAGGCCTGGCCTTCGTGCTTACGAGCACCGGCACACGCCACCGTACGGTCTGCCCGGACTGCGGACGTGCCGGGAGGCCGGGAGCGACCTTCTGCACTTCCTGCGGGGGAACGCTCCGGTCCTCCGCCCCCGCCGGGGGTCGCTGCCGGCACTGCGGTGCCCCTGTCCGACCGCCCGCGCGGTTCTGCCGTGCCTGCGGCCGCGCCGCCGGGGGCGAGGCCGGCCCGCGCAGGTTCTGTCCGGACTGCCGCGCGCCGCTCGACGAGGAGGCTGTTTTCTGTACGGCTTGCGGGGTCCGGCTCGGCGGCCAGGAGGGGGGGCGGGGGGCCGGATGCGCCTGAACAGGTTGGCCGTTACGGGCCTGGCACCGCTGTGCGTCCTGTTGGCTTGCCTGCCTGCCTCGGCCGAGGGGGCTTCCGCCGGGCGGTCGCCGACAGTCGCCGTGGCCATGGTCATCGACGTTTCCGGGAGCATGAACGATCACTGGGAGGGAGGGGTGAAGATCGAGTCCGCCCGCCAGGCGGCGCTCAGCATCCTGAGCATCCTGGAGGCCGAGAACCGGCTGCCGGACCGCAGCTACCGGGTGGCGCTGATCGGTTTCGAGACCGAGGCCAGGCTGGTGCAGCCGCTGACGTCTGACTTCTCGCTGCTCCGCCGCAATATCACCGACCTCGGGGCCGACGGCTGGACGAACATCGGCGCCGGGCTGGAGGTCGCCCTCGCCGAACTGTCAGACTCGGCCCACGACCGCGCATTCGTTATCCTGCTTTCGGACGGGATGACGAACCGCGGGCGCAGCCCCGACGAGATCGTCAGGTGGCTGCGCGAGGCCATCAACCCGCCGGTACCGCGGGCCCGCGAGGGCCTGCAGGCCTCGCTGTACGGGGCCGACTACGGGGATGGGGTCGACACCCGGGGGAACGCCAGCGCGGCAGGCGAGCTCCTGGAGGGTGTTGGTTACGAGCCGGCGGTCTTTCTGAACCAGAGCAAGCAAGTTGCCCTCGGACGGCTGGGGGAAGACGTGGTGTTCTTCTTCGGGGGACACGCCAATGCGACGGGGCTGTGGTTCGGGGACGCGGCCGACCCCGCCCTCCGGGGCGCCGAGGTGAGGCGGGCCGCCCCGCGGAGCTTGCTCCTGGCCGTGCTGGCGGGCTGTAAGACGGCCCAGGACGTGGCCAGCAGCTCGAACATACTCAGGTCCTTTATTGACGCCGGTGCACGGGTGGGAGTGGGGTTCAGCACGACCGTTCACACCCACCACGCCACCCGCTGGCGGTATGCCTTCTGGGAGACTCTCACGCAGGGCAAGACCGTCCAGGAAGCCGCCTGGGCGGGGACTGCGGCGTGCTACTTCTGTTGTCCGCTAGTGCCGCTGCTCGCACGCGACGTGGTGGTCACCTATCCCAGCCGGGTGGCCCACCGTATGGGCCTGTTTGACCTCGAGACGCTCCTTGAGTTGCGCGACCACCAGGCGCGGTTCCCAAGGGTGTACTCGGTGGGCTTCGGGGATGCGGGTGACCTCGACGAGGACTTGCTGAGCGCAATTGCCGTCCTGACCGGGGGAGCGTACCTGTACGGAAGCCGGGCCGCCGAGCTGGAGAACGTCTTCTTGGAGATCCAGCACCGCGGGACGGGAACCGTCAGGGGCGAGTTCGCGGGTGCCATCCGCGCCGGTGAGGTTATTGAGGTGGGCCGTTTCGAGGTGGGCGCCGGCGAGCGCGAGCTCCGGGTGAGCCTCAACTGGCCGGGAAGCGCCCTGGAGCTGAGACTTGACGACCCCCGGGGCAGGCGGGTCGGCCCGGGCTACCCCGGGCTGAAGCTCTGGGAGCCCGGGCGCCCGACCTATGTGGTGTTGGAACGGCCGAAGGCCGGGGAATGGACGGTGAGGCTGTTCGGGCAGCAAGTCCCTGCCGACGGCACCCGTTACCACGTGGTGGCCTCGACCGGCGACCTGCCCGTGGGGGCCTCACGCCCCCCGGAGTTCTTCCTGGCCCTTGCCTGTCTTGCCCTGCTGGCGCTGCTCGTGGCACCCCTGCTGACCGGCCCTCCGGCAGCCGGGGGGAGGTGAAGCCGTATGCGGTACTGCCCCCGCTGCGGGGCGACCACCCTCGCCGGGGACGAGTTCTGCCCGCTGTGCGGGCTGGTGCGACCGGAAAGGCCCCCCGGCGTCCCCTGGCGACGGGTGGCCATCGTCGTCCTGGCGGCCTTCATCGTGATCGCAGGCTTGATCCTCGCCGCAGACCTGAGACGGTCCGGCGCGGGACGCGGGCCGGGGCCGGGTGACGCGTACGAGATCCTCTCGGGCGGTCTCGCGGGGCTCCGCCTCGTCGACACCTGGGAGTACGCCGACGGCCTGATGGAGCAGCTAGAAGGGTTCGACTCCCGCGGCAACCCGGTCGTAGCCTACCGTGACGCCTCTTCCGGGGTGGTCAGGGGCTTCATGGTGTCACTTCCCCCGGCCGACCGCGTGACGCTGTCCCAGTCCGAGGCCGGCCAGATCGCCGAGGCGCTGGCCGCCCGGGCCCCCTTCTTCCACGATCCCACCCTCACGCTGGAGGAAGCCTGCCTGGTCGACCATGGCCCCGGCACCGAGAGGTACTACTTTTTCCGCTGGGTGTCCCGCGACCCGCGCAGCGGGGCAGTGCTGCTCCGCGACATCCAGGTCGCCGTCCACCCTCAGACGGGAAGCATCATCTTCTATCTCAGCCGCGACGGCGGGCGGGTGACCATTCCCACCGAGCCCGCCATCGGCCGCGAACGGGCGGCGCAGTTGGCCCTGGAGGCGGCCGCCGGCCGCCTCAGCCGGCCGCAGGTGGTCGAGCAGCATCTTTGGGTCTCGGTGGCCCACGGCGACCAGCGGCTGCTGTGGCTCGTGGTCCTGGAGGAGCAGGGGTCCCAAGAGCTGGCCAGGCGGCTCTATGTGGAGATTGATGCGCAGAACGGTGCGGTTCTGGAGGCGTCTCCCTGAGGTGTTTCCGCGACGATCCGCCGGGGCGTGGGCGGTAATCGCATGGGGAGGGTTGCTTCCATGTCCGTGAAGCCGTGTCACGTATGCGGCGCGAGCCTGATCCGGCCGACCGCTTCTGCTCGAACTGCGGTGCCGAACTGGTCGGGTCGCCACGGCGGTTGCCCACCCGCCGGTCGCTCTGGCCGTGGCTTGTTGTCGTGCTGGTGGCGCTCACCGGTCTGCCGGCCGTGCTGGCGCTGCTGTCAGGGGTATCCGTTGCGGAGCTTCAGGGTCAGGTGGTCGACGCGCTGACGGGGGCGCCTGTGGGTGGCGCCACCGTCCGGGTCGGCGGCCGGTGGGCGGTCAGCGACGCCGAGTGGTTCTTCATCCTGAAAGGGGTCGGACGAGGCCGGCTCGCCGTTCGGGTTTCGGCCCCGGGCTGCGAGACGTTGCGCGCGTCGGTGACCGCCTCGCGTGACGTCGTTCTCCCCCTGCTGCCCGAGGCTGTGTGGTGGAAGGAGTACCCGATCCCGCGGGGCGACGAGCACACGGTGGACACCGGCCGCGGGCTCACGGTGACGGTGGCGGCCGCGGGCCAGGCCCGGAAGCTGACGGTGCGCGAGCACCCGGCCGGCCTGCAGCCGGCGGTGGGCATGGTCGCCATCCGGCAGGTGTTCGGCCTGGAGCTGTTCGGCTCTCCCGCGCCGGGCAAGCGCCAGGCCACCCTGACCTTCCACTTGCCTCCCGAAGTCGACCCGGCGCACGCCGTGATCCTGCGCTTGACCGAGGAAGGCTGGTGCCTGGCGGTGTCCGGGGACGCCCCGGGCGACCTGGCCGCCCTGGGCGGGGTGCTGGCCGCCGATGGTCGGGCGATCACGGTGGAGCTTGACTCCCTGAGTACCTATGCCCTGGCCACGTTCCGCCGGGAGCTGCGGGCGTTCCCGATCTCCACCCGGGTGGTGAGCCAGGACTTCGACGCCGGCGGCAACCTGGTGGTCGAGGTGCTGCTCGAGCAGCCCCGGCAGCTGCTGGGTTTCGTGGGGGCGTGGTGGGGACGGCAGCCGCGAATCGCGGGCCGCCCCCGTGCGCGTGGAGGGACTTGCCGACGTGGTGGCCGTGGCCGCCGGCGCCCGCCACACCGTGGCGCTCGGGCGGGACGGGACGGTCTGGGCCTGGGGCGATAACTCCTGCGGCCAGCTGGGCGACGGGACGGAGGAGGATCGCCCCGTCCCCGTCAGCGTTGGCGGCGTGGCAGATGTGATCGCGGTGGCCGCAGGCGGTCGACACACCCTCGCGCTGGCTTCGGATGGGACGGTGTGGGCCTGGGGATGGAACTCGGCCGGGCAGCTCGGAGACGGGAGCCTGGAGAGATGCTCCGTTCCGGCGCCCGTGCTCGGGCTCGCCGGGGTCGTCGCGGTGGCGGCGGGCGAGCGCCATAGCGTTGCCCTGGACGTGCAGGGCAAGGTCTGGACCTGGGGTGGGAACGCCGCAGGCCAACTGGGGGACGGCACCCGCAGCCGCCGTCCGGCACCCGCCGTGGTGGACGGCATGGGGCACGTAGTAGCCGTGGCAGCCGGGGCGGCCCACACCCTGGTGCTGCAGGCCGACGGCAGGGTGTGGGCCTGGGGAGCCAACGGGGCGGGACAGCTGGGTGACGGCACGGACAGCGACCGGATGGTCCCTGTCCGGGTGGCCGGAGTCCACGAGGTGGTGGCGGTCGCCGCCGGTGGCGCCCATTCGGTGGCCGCCCGGGCCGATGGAACGGTCTGGGCCTGGGGCTCGAACCTGGCGGGCCAGCTGGGGCTCGGTATCATGCAGGACCGTTACCTGCCCTCGCGGGTCACGGGGCTGACCGATCTGGTCGCGGTTGCCGCCGGCCGCTCCCACACCGTGGCCCTTCGCGCCGACGGTACCGTCTGGGCCTGGGGCTGGTACCGCCACCAGGTTGAGGGGACGGTAGCAATGTGCAGCGCGAACCCGGTTCGCATCGAGGGCCTGTCGGATGTGGTCGGCGTGGCCGCGGGTGACTACCACACCGTAGCCTTGCGCGCGGACGGCACGGTCTGGGCTTGGGGAATGAACGATTTCGGGCAGCTCGGTGACGGTACAACCGTCGGCCGGGCGGTACCCGTGAAGGTGCCGAACCTCGGGGACGTGGTCGCCGTGGCGGCCGGCGGCAGCCACACGCTGGCCCTGCGGGCCGACGGCACGGTGTGGGCGTGGGGCCGCAACGACTCGGGGCAGCTGGGGGACGGGAGCACTGCGGACCGTCCGCTCCCCGTCCGCGCCGGCGTCCTGAGCGAGGTCATGCAGCTGGCTGCGGGCACGTCGCATTCGGTTGCCCTGGACCGAGACGGCACGGTGTGGACCTGGGGCTCAAACGGGCACGGCCAGCTGGGCGACCCCGACGCGCTTGACCTTTGCCCTGCGGCCTGCCTGGTGGAATGGGGGGAGCGATGAGCGGGCGAGCCCCGCTGACGTTGCGGCGGTGTGAGGAGCGGCGCGGCGAGCGCGTTCCCCGCCTCGAGGAGCCGGCCGGGGAGCCCCCGCAGGTACAGAAATTCCCCGGGATACTTTGAGTGGAAACCGTTGCCCGACTTCGGAGAAGGCACTTCCAAGGCCACGTGCCCGATGTCGCCACCCGCGGCCACGTCCGGCTGACCCGCCTGCTTGCCGAGGCAGACCGGCGCCGACCCGAATGTGCCGTCCCAGGCGCGGTAGGCCGGCTGCTTCTCATGCTGGGTTGAGAGGAACAGGAAGGCGTTGCCGTGACGGTCGACGCCGAAGGCCGGCCGGTCCCCCATCCGGTACGCCGCCCGGGCGGTCCCGTCCGCACCCACCCTGGCGATAGGGCAGCCTCCATTGCTCACAGAACCGGCCACCCGGGGATACGCGTTCCTGCAGCTTACACACCAGCGCGGGTTACGATACCTCCCCCGCCGATCGGATTGTCGTCCTGCCGTTCACCACGTACCGCATCGCCAGCGCTGCCTGGCAGCAGGTTCCGGCAATGGATATGCGTGCCAATGCTCCCGCCCAAGCTCGACATCCCCCGGGTTTCTCCTTCCGGCAGACTGTGACTCCCCCGGGGCAGGAGGCAACTTGACACGCGCAGAACGAGCCAGGGTAGCACAACGGAAAGGGGAGGAACCGTGAGCGGCTACGAGTGCCCGCAGAACTTGCGCTCGGGTCCCGGAAGCCGCGAGGCCCACACCCGGGCCCGCGCGATCATTCCCGGCGGCGTGAACAGCCCTGCCCGGGCTTTCGGGAAGGTGGGAGGAGGCCCCCCGGTCGTCCTGCTCCGCGGGCAGGGAGCAAGGGTGTGGGACGTGGACGGCAACTCCTACCTCGACTACCTGGCGGCATACGGCCCGCTTATCCTGGGGCACGCCCATCCCCGCGTGGTGGAAGCGGTGAGCGCCGCGGTGCGCCAGGGGCCGCTGCTAGGGACGCCCACCCCGGGCGAGACGGAGCTGGCCGAAACGCTACGGGCGGCGATTCCGTCGCTTGAGATGGTGCGGCTGCTCACCACCGGCACCGAAGCGGTGATGACCGCCATACGGCTGGCACGGGGATATACCGGAAGAAGACTCGTGGTCAAGTTCGATGGGGCCTACCACGGGCACAGCGACCCCGTGCTGGTGCGTGCCGGGTCGGGTGCCGCCACCGTCGGGGTCCCCGACAGCCTGGGAGTCGGTTCCGCCACCGCGTCGGAGGTGGTCAGCCTTCCCTACAACGACCTCGGGGCGGTTCGCGGCTTCTTCGCCGCCCGCGGCGAAGAGGTGGCGGCCATCCTGGTGGAGCCGGTCGCGGGCAACATGGGCCTGGTGGAACCGGAGCCCGGCTTTCTTCCGGGTTTGCGCCGGCTGGCCACCGCGGCCGGAGCGCTGCTCGTCTTCGACGAGATCATCACCGGGTTCCGTTTCCATCACGGGGCGGTGCAGGATCTGCTGGGGGTGACGGCCGACCTGACCTGTCTGGGGAAGATCATAGGCGGGGGGTTGCCGCTGGCGGCGTTGGGCGGCCGCCGGGCGATCATGTCGCGCCTGGCGCCCGAGGGCGGAGTATACCAGGCCGGAACGCATGCCGGCAACCCCCTGGCGGTGGCGGCGGGGCTGGCCACCCTGGAGGAGCTGGGGCGTCCGGGAGTCTACGAGGAGCTCGAACGCTCCGGAGCGGTGCTCGCCGAGGGGCTCAGGCAGCTTGCGGCCGACCGTGGGATCCCGGTGACGCTGAACCGCCGGGGTTCCATGTTCACGCTGTTCTTCACTGCGGAGAAGGTGCGCGATCTGGCGGGAGCCGAGGCGTCCGACCATCGGCGCTTCGCCCGGTTCCACCGGCTGCTGCTGGACCGCGGGGTGCTGCTGGCGCCGTCGCCCTATGAGTGCTGGTTCACCTCCACCGCCCACGGTCCCATGGAGCTCGAGGAAACGCTGGAAGCGGCCGCGGCGGCCTTCGCCGCCCTTGACTGAGGAGGCGAGACGATGTCCGAACCGGTGGTGCGACCCGCCCGCCCCGAGGAGGTTACCCGCCTGGCGAGCATCCACTCGCAGGCCTGGAACGTGGACCCTCCGCGCTACGAGCCGGGTGAGCACGACCTGTCGGCCAGCCGGGTGCTGGCGATAGGCGACGAGGTAGCCGCCGTGCTGGAGATCATCGGCCGCGAGGTGTGGTTCGGTCCCGATCGGCTCGGGGCGGTGGGGCTCGGGGGCGTGGCCACCGCGCCCGAACACCGGCGCCGAGGGTACTGCCGGCGGCTGCTGCAGGAGGTCATGAAAGAGGTTCGAGATCAGGGCAAGGTGTTGAGCCTGCTATGGCCCTTCTCTTATGCCTTCTACCGGCGGCTGGGATGGGAAACGGGCGGCCTGCAGCTGTGGGTCACGCTTCCCCTGGCCGCGTTGCCGCGTGATATCGGCCGCGGGTGGACCGCCCGCCCGGTCGGCGCCGACTCCCCCGCGGACCTGGCAGTGCTCGACGACCTGTACTCGCGATGGGCAAGGCGGTTCCACGGCTGCCTGGTCAGGCAACCGGAGGACTGGAAGCGCAGGTTGCAGCACCGTAACGAGCGCAGGTTCACCTACCTGGTGTGCTCTCCGGAATCGGGGCCCGCGGGCTACGTGACGTATGCCTTCCGGCCCCTTCCCGATGATTGGCGGCAGCTTCTGGTGCGGGAGTTCGTGGCCCTCGACGGACGGGCGCACCAGGCCTTGCTGGGACTGCTGGGCAACCACGATTCGCAGGCTCAGCGGGTGGAGCTGGTGCTTCCTCCCGACGATCTCCTGCTTCACCGCTGGCCGGATCGCACCGAGGCCACGGTGCGCGACGGCTTCATGTTGCGAGTGGTGGATGTCAAGGCCGCGCTGGAGGGCCGTTCCTACCCCGGGGCCGAGGACGGTGAGCTCAAGTGGCGGGTGCGCGACGAGCTGTGCCCGTGGAACGACGGGGTATTCCACGTGGCCTGGGATCGGGGACGATGTGCCGTACGGCCGGCCCCGGCTGCCGCCTCCTGGGATCTCGAGTGCGACGCCGCCACGCTGTCGGGGCTCTACGCGGGCAAGCTACCACCACAGGCTGCCCTGGCTCTGGGACGACTGGCGGTCACCGGTGACCGGCCGGAGCTCCTGCCCTGGCTTGGCCGGTGCCTCGGCGGACGGCTCGGCTGGCTCCAGGACTTCTTCTAGGCTAGCCGCCGCAGCTTCGGCAGCTTGGGCTCGTGCAGCTGGAGCAGCCGGAAGGTCCCAGCGATTTGGACGAGCCTCCGGCATCGCGGGAGAAGGCGGCGAAGGTAGACATGCACCGCTCGAGGCGCTTGCCCGCGCAGTCGGGGCAGGACAGCGTGGAGCCGTCCTCACCCATGCGGCAGAGGATCTCGAAACGGCGGTGGCAGTCCTGGCAGCGGAACTCGTAGATGGGCAAGACGATCTTCCCTCCCGGGTCCCATTTTAGACCCGCCCGCAGGCTGCCGTAAAGCCCCACGCGCCGGACCGCGGTCGCCCCGGGAACGCCCGGGCCCGGCGGCCGTCCTGCCGGAAATTCCCGATACCCACAGGTAGAAGGAACGTTGCGACTTGGCACGAAACCTGCGATCATGGGACTCACGGTACGCGAAGCCCTCCGACTCGGGGCCCTTGAGAAGGCGACGCTGGTGGCGGGCCACGCCGGGCTGGACCGCGAGATCCGGCATGTGAGCGTCATAGAAGTTCCCGACGCCCACCACTGGTTCCGGGGACACGAGCTCTGGCTGACCGCGTTCTACACGCTAAAGGACAACACCGGCGCTCAGCTGGAGATGCTGGAGCACATGAACCTGCGCCAGTCGGCGGGCCTCGTCGTTTGTTACCCCAGGCGCTACGGTCCCGGCGTGGCGCCTGAGGTCGTGGCCAAGGCTGACGAGCTGGCCTTCCCGCTTCTGCATATCCCCGACGACGTTGCCTACATAGAAGTGATCTACCCTATCTACAGGGAGATCGTTGAGCGGCAGGCCTGCGAGCTGGAGTATGCCCTGAGGGTTCACGATCAGATGAGCGCGCTGATCCTTGAGAACAAAGGGTTGGGCGCAATAGCCCGTAGCCTTAGCGAGTTGGTGGGCAACCCCGTCAGCGTACATGACGAGCACATGGGTCTACTGGAGCTTGAGAGTGCCGATGCGGGGCTCTTCGGCGCCAAGCTCCAAGAGCTCGTCACCGCCGGTAAGCTTCCCGTTCCCGTGCTGGAGGTCGAACGCGACTCCGCGCCCACCCAGGAGACCTTCGTCAATCTGCCCGATGGCGGAGAAATCGTGACCCTGCTGGCCAGGCCGATTCGAGTCGGCCACGCCGTCCACGGCTGGATGGTGGTGTGGCTTGGGAACCCGGGACCCCACCGGTGGCTGCGGGTGAGCCTGGAAAGGGCATGCAATGTTGCCGCTCTGCATCTGGCCAAGGAGCGTGCGGTTCTTGAGACGGAGCGGCGAGTGCAACGCGATTTCCTTGACGATGTGCTGTTCGGCAACATCAAGTCCGAGGCGGTTCTCCTGGCCCGGGGACAGGCTGTGGGATGGAACCTGGCCTCCAAACACAGGGTGCTTGTCGTGCAGTGCGATGCCTCGCAGCAGGACGGGAGCGAGGGCGAGGCGGGGGAAGAGGTCGGCGCGTTCACCCGACGAGCGGGCACCGTGCTGGCGGAGGTGGTGCGACAGGCCGGGCCCCGCCACGTAATGGTGCCGCGCAGCGATTGGGCCGTGGTCATGCTCGACGGGAGTGATGCGGAGGAATCCTGCCGCCAGGCACGGGCGCTTGCCCGCAGCATCCGGGAGGCTCTGGAGGGGGCGCTGGCATCGACGGTCAGCATTGGCATCGGCAGTTACCAGCGACGACCCACCGAGCTTTGGCGGAGCTACGAAGACGCCCGCCGCGCCATAAGCCTCGGACGCAAGGTGTACGGGCCGGGCAACATCGTCACCATCGACGAGGTGAAGGCGTTTGAGCTGTTGGAAACGGTGGCCGGCACTCCCAGAGGCGCCGAGCTGGTTGCGGCCACGCTGGCTCCCCTCGTGGACTACGACCGCCGTCACCACACGGAGCTGGTAACCACGCTGGAGACCTACTTCGCCTGCCGGGAAAGTGCAAGCTTGACCGCCGCGCGGCTGTTCATCCACCGCAATACCCTTGCATATCGACTGGGCAAGATACATGAAGTACTTGGGGTCGACCCTTGTTCGGAACGTGAACGTTTTCGCTTCATTTTGGCTTTTGCCCTCCGTCGCCTAGCCTGACGTTTGGGCAGTTTGCCCAAGATCCACCCCCTATGTCTGGATATCTGCACGAAGGCCAATTATTCGCTCTTGTCAAACTTACGGCATGCGTGCTTGCGAGGTCAGGTTGCCGGCACCTGACGCAGGGCTGTTCTTGGTGCTAACCAGACGAGGGAGGAAGCAGCTTATGCCTGTGATGCAGGATCTCGAACTGGCCAGGGCGGCGTACGTGATCGTCAGGGATATGGTCAAGATCAAGGAAGGCGAGAGCCTCCTGATCACCGTCGACTCGATCAACGATTGGCGACCGGCAGAAGAAGTGGCAAAGGCCGGCCAAGCCCTTGGCGCCAAGGTGATGGTGGCCTGGCACTCCACGCCTCCCGGTTACGGCAAGGTTGCGGATCCGGGCCTGCCCGATCCCCTTGCAGCCGCCATTCCCCACACCGACGCCTGGGTGGAGTTCAACAACCAGTGGCTGCTGTACTCCACACCCTGGGAGGTTGCCATGCACAACGGCCGCACGCGCAACCTCTTCCTGGGCGGACTGGATACCGAACGCGTGGTGCGCTGCATTGGCAAGCTCGACATGAAGGCCCAGACGGCCTTCCAGAACAAGGTGGTGGAGCTTACCCGTCGGGCCAGGCACATGCGTATCACCACGCCAGCGGGAACGGATGTCAGCTTCGAGAACGACCCCGAGCGGCCGATGACGAACGAGCTGACGGCCGAGACCCCGGGACCCCACTTCCTGGTGGGGCAGATCGGGTGGGCTCCGATTGAGAAGACGATCAACGGTACCATCGTGTTCGACGGCTCCTTCTCCGGTGGAGGCGAGGCGGACCTGGGCATCCTCCGCACACCCATCAGGCTGACGGTAAAGCAGGGCGTCATCGTCGAGATCGCAGGGGGCGAGGAAGCCGCCGCCCTGCGGCGCTGGCTTGAGAAGCTTGGCGACCGCCGGATGTACAGCCTGGCCCACGTGTGCTACGGGTTCAACCCTGGAGCGCGCCTGACCGGCCTGTGCACGGAAGACGAAAGGGTGTGGGGCAGCACGGAGTGGGGCTTTGGCTACCAGGGTCCCATGTTCAGGGGGGCTTTGGGCGAGGCAGCCGGTCACGCTGACGGCATCTGCCTGAACTCCTCGGTGTGGCTTGACGGGCAAGCGTTGCTCAGTGAAGGCACGGTGGTTCATCCGGAACTGGTCGGGCTGGCCAGAGCGTGCGGCAAGTAGGCAACACTCCGGGGCCGATCATCAATTGGAGGTGTGAACATGGCAGTTGGAACGGCTACTGACCGGCTCGCCGACTACGCCGGTGATCATGCTGTAACACCGGTTCCCGCTGACGAGCGCCGTAGCACGCTCGAAGTGGCGCTCGTCGCTGCGGGCTTTTGCATCTGCATGTCAGGTCTGTTTACGGGCGCGGCCATGGCGGCAGGGCTCTCGCTTTGGCAGGCCATTGCCGCGACCTTCGTCGGAAACACGATCTTGGCGATCTACGGGGGATTGGTGGGGGCGGCAGGAGCCCAGAAGGGGGTCTCCACCACCATGCTCTCGCGACACGCCTTCGGCCGTGAGGGAGCCAAGGTCATCGGGCTGCTGTGGGCGGTTACCCTGGTCGGCTGGTACTCGGTGCAGACCGGGTTCTTCGGTCAGACCATAAACGCGATGTTCCCCGGCGGCGGCGCCCTCGCGTCGGTCAAGGTGGCGGCCGGCTGGGGCGGTCTTCTGATGATGATCACCGCTTACTACGGGTTCCGCGGCCTTAGCCTCCTGAGCAAGGTCGCCATCCCCGGGATCACCGTACTGGCCCTGGTCGGGATCGTCGCGGCCGTGGGCCGGGCGGGAGGAATAGCCGCGCTGGCCGCCATTACCCCGCTTTCCCCGATCACCTTCGGCACCGGAGTCACCCTCGCGGTCGGCTCCTTCGCGGTGGGTTCGGTCATCCAGGCCGATATCACCCGCTACGCCAAGGACGCCAAAGCGGCGTGGATAGCAACCGTATTCGGATACATGGTGGCCAACACCTTCATCATCAGCGCCGGTGCCATCACTTCTCTCGCTACCGGATCGGGGGATCTCCCCTCGGCCATGCTCGCTCTGGGGCTGGGCCTGCCGGCCTTGTTCATACTGATCGGCGGCCAGTGGACCACCAACGACAACAACCTTTACTCGTCCTCGCTCGGGGTCAGCAACGTGGTCAAAGCCAAGAAGCGACACATCGTGGTTGTCCTTGGAGTGATCGCCACCGCCTTCGGCGTATGGGGGCTTGCCGACTACTTCGTCCCGTGGCTCGTGCTATTGGGGGTTACCATTCCTCCGGTGGCGGGCATCTTGATCGCCGACTACTGGCTGCTCAAGCGCGGCGCCTACACCTTCGGCTCGGGGACCAGGTATGCGGCTTGGTCGTGGCCGGCTTTCCTGGCGTGGTTCGTAGCTTCCATTCTGGGGTACGTCATTACCTGGGGCATACCCTCGGTCAACTCCATCGTGATCGCTTTCGTGTTGTACCTCGCGATCATGTGGGGGTGTCGCAGCCTGGGCTTGCAGGCCGAAATCGGCGTCAGAGAGGAAACGCCAACCGGGTTCTAACGCCACGGGGGGTCTCCTCGCGGAGACCCCCCTTCTTGCCGGGAGGGAGTCAGGTGGACGCGAGCCTTCTGCGTGCGGCCCGCACCGCCGCCCTGCAATGTCTGGGCGTTGGAGCCGGCGACGCCGTCTTGGTGGTGACCGACCCGCCGTGCGTCGAGGTGGGCACGGCGCTATGGGAGGCGGCGAAGGAGGCCGGAGCCGAGGCGATGCTGCTTTGGCTGCTACCTCGGAAGACTCACGGGTCCGAACCCCCGCAGCCGGTGGCGGAGGCAATGCGGCACGCCCGGGTGTGCTTTCTTCCTACCAGCCGTTCGCTCACGCACACGGTAGCCCGGCGGCAGGCGTCGGAAGCGGGGGCGCGGGTGGCCAGTCTGCCAGGCATCACGCCCGAGATCTTCCAGCGTGCCATGGATGTTGACTACCACGAGGTGCGGGCGCTGACCCTGCGGGTGGGTAATTGGCTGGAGCAGGGCACGGAGGTTCGCCTGACCAGCCCTGCCGGCACCGACCTCTGCCTGAGCATAGCCGGACGCACGCCCGTTCTGGATACTGGTCTTTACCTCGAGCCGGGCAGCTTCGGAAATCTGCCGGCCGGAGAGGCCTACGTTGCCCCCGTTGAGGGAACGGCCGAAGGCGTGCTCGTGGTGGACGGCAGCATGGCCGGGGTCACGGGCCTGGATGCTCCCATCCGCATCGAGGTCATAGACGGCCGGGCCGGCGCCATCACCGGCGGAAGGGCCGCGATGGAGCTGGCGGAGCTTCTGACGGCGGCGGGAGAAGACGCCCGCACTCTGGCCGAGCTCGGAGTAGGCACCAACGCGAGCGCCCGCATCAGCGGGCACGTCCTCGAGGATGAGAAGGTGCTGGGGACGGTACATGTGGCCCTCGGGGCAAACGCGAGCTTCGGCGGAAAGGTTCAGGTTGCCTGTCACCTCGACGGTATCCTGCGGCGACCGTCCATGTGGGTAGACGGCCGGCAGGTCATGCGCGAAGGCGAGCTTTTCGGGTAAGAGGGGAGGACAGGATGCGGATCAAGGTGATTATCCCCAACACCTCCGGTGAGTTCCGCAACGCTCAGGTTGAACACCGCAAGGGTGTGGCCCATCCGGGCACCGTGGTGGACGTGGTGAGTCTGCCCCACGGTCCGGTCTCCATCGAGTCGGCGGCCGACGAGGCCCGTGCCGCTCCGTACCTCGTGGAGGAGGTGTGCCGGGCGGCGGCGGAAGGATACGACGCGGTGACCGTGGACTGCGCGGCGGATGTGGCCTTGCGGGCCGTCAAGGAAATCGCAGACATCCCCGTGGTCAGCGCCGGCGAGGCGGCGTTCCTCGTCGCCATGGCAATCGGGGACCGATTCGGGGTGATCACGGTGCTGCCGGCCACCGCCGCGGTCATCGGCCAGAACATCCGGGCCATGGGACTTACCCAACGCTGCGCCTGCGTCCGAGCGGTTGAGGTCCCCGTGCTCGATCTCGATACCTGCCCCGGAGTCGAGGAACGCGTGTACCAGGAATGCCAGCAGGCCATCACCGCGGACGGGGCCGACGTCATCGTCCTGGGCTGCACGGGTATGGCCAGGTTGGCCAGACGGCTTGCCGAGCGACTGCCCGTGCCGGTGGTGGAACCCGGGGCGGCGGCAGTCAAGCTGGCCGAACTGATGGTAATCCTGCGCCTGCGTCCCAGCCGGCGGGCCTACCCTCGGCCTGCCCCCAAGCAGGTGCGTTAGCGGTTCCACATGCGGAGGCGATCACGTGGACGTCATCACCGCCATCCTTGAGCGCCGCAGCGTGCGAAGGTTTGCGCGGCGGGGCGTAGAGCCCGAGAAGCTGGGACATCTGGTCAAGGCGGCCATATGGGCACCTAGCGGCTCCAACATCCAGGCACTGCACTTCATCGTGGTGACCGCGCCCGACATGTTGACGGCCCTCAAGAGCGTAGCGCCGGGGCTGTTTTCCTTGCCCCCTGCCGTCATAGCCATCTGTGTAGATCGGCAGCGTGCCATGAGCAAGGGCGGAACCGGGGGAAGTCTTCTGGGCATGATGGACGCCTGCTTCGCTGCCCAGAACATCCTGCTGGCGGCGCAGGCTGAGGGACTGGGGACCTGCGTGATACGCTCGTTTCACCAGGGCTCGGTCCGCACCCTGCTGCAGTGTCCGCAGGAGGTCGTCCCGGAGCTGCTGGTGACGGTAGGCTACCCCGAGGAGCCCCTCCCGCGGGCCCCCCGACGCCGGCCATGGTCAGAAGTCGTGCACCTGGAGAGGTACGCAGGTGCCGGTGCCTCGGCACTGGGCCTGGAAGGAGGCGGCGATCCTTGACCCCTGGCATTGACGACACTCCGGTCGATCTGGCCGGGCTCGGAGAAGGGTTGAAACGGCTCCTCTGCTATCTGGCGGCCAGCGCTCGGGGACTGCTCACCGAGCCCGCCGAGTACGGACCGCTGCGGTTGATGGAGGCCGCCAGCCGTCTCATCGAGACGATGCAGGTCGCGGGCATGAGCGACCCCGCGCTTGAGAAGGCATTCCATCACATCGAGCGCTCCAAGGAACAGCTCCTGAGCGGTGCGGCGGGTTTCGGGGAGTCGGTAGACGCGGTCCTCGACGCCATACTGGAGTCGGAGTGAGGTAACCTACCGGCGGTAGCCTGCCGCGGCCGGGCGGGGCCCCGGTCTTGCGCGGTTGCCTGCTGCCGGCTTCGCGGTTCGTCGGTGCCGTTGACTCCCTCCATCGGCAAGCGGTATAATGCGGTTGCACTGCCATGTGGCAACGGGAGGCGGTTGTCATGATCTTCACCATCACCGTTGGCATGCGCGTTCCCTGCGCGTGACCGTCGACCGGTAGCCGGCCACTTGCGTTAATCGGGACCACCGGTCGACCTCTGGTCGTGCCCGTGGCCCCTTTCGTTTTCCAGGAAGCTTTCTCCGGTGCCACGGGTGTCGTTCGGGCCCGTGGCTTCGCCTTTCCCGGCGGCGGACCGCCGCTGCCGGTACCTCCGGGGGGTGTATCGAGATGACTTGGGAGCCGGCCGTGACCTGCACGGCCGTGAGCAAGACCTTTTACGAGAAGGACGAGACGCTGGCCTACCTTCCCGAGTACCGGGGCCTGGCCGGGCGCTGGAGATACGCCAGGCTGCGCCCCCGGGCGGTGCGGGCGGTGGACGGGGTGAGCTTCGAGGTGCGGCGGGGCGAGATCTACGGCGTCCTCGGGCCCAACGGCTCCGGCAAGTCCACCCTGATCCGGCTGCTGTCCACGCTGCTGGAGCCGGACGCCGGCGAGATGAGCGTCTTCGGTCTGGACGTCGTGCGCGATCGGCTGGCGGTGCGGCAGCTGATCAACCGCGTATCGGTGGAGGCGGCCTTCTTCAAGAAGCTGTCCGCCCTGGAGAACCTCAGGTACGCGGCCAGGCTGTACGGCCTTGCGCCGCGGGAAGGGACCGAGAAGGCACTGGACATCTTGGAGCGGCTGGGCCTTGAGCGCCGCAAGGCCTTCGTCTCGGTGGAGAACCTTTCGCGGGGGATGCAGCAGAAGGTGGCCGTCGCCCGCGCCCTGTTCACCTCACCGGTGCTGCTGCTTTTGGACGAGCCCACCACCGGACTCGATCCGCGCTCCAAGCGGGAGGTTCAGGACTTCGTGCTTGAGGTCCGCGCGTTCCACGATACCACGGTGCTGCTGACCAGCCACGACATGGCGGAAGCCGACCGGTTGTGCGACCGCGTCGCCTTCATCGACGAGGGGCGGCTGCGCGCCGAGGGGCGGCCGTCCGAACTCAAGGAGCGATACGGTCCGAACGGTGCCGGGACGCTCGAGGACGTTTTCCTTGAGGTGACCGGACGCCGTTGGCCGGGAGAGGAGGACGAGGATTGATGGACGCACCGCGTCGGCGTTCGCTTCGCACGGAGCTCGGCGCCCTGTTGGGTTTCGTCGAGCGCAACTTCTACCTGACCCGCCGCTACCTGGGATGGGAAGTGGTCTTCCTCTTCTACACGGTGGTCAACACTTTGACCATCGCCTTCATCGGTGTGACCACCCCCGGGGAGGCGGGGCCCAAGGTGCTCTACCTGGTGATCGGCGCCCTGCTCTGGGGTTACCTTTCGGTCATCTTCCACGACGTGTCCGAGTCGGTGGCGTGGGAGAGGTGGGAGGGAACCATCGAGTACACCTTCATGGCTCCCATCCACCGGTTGACGCATCTTGGGGGCATGTGCGTGTACGCCATCGCCTACGGGATCACCCGCTCGATCATCGTGCTCACGGTGGTGGCGTTTTTCTTCAAGCTGAGCCTCTCCGGGGCCAACCTGCCGGGGGCGCTGGCGGTGCTTCTGGTGTCCAGCATCGCCTTCATCGGCCTGGGGCTGATGGCGGCGGTACTGCCGCTTTTGTCCACGGAGCGCGGTCCGCAGGCCACCCACATCATGGAGGGTTTCATCCTGCTGGTGTCGGGTGTCTACTACGAGGTAGAGGTGCTGCCCAGCTGGCTCCGGCCCATCTCCGTGCTGTCGCCGGCCACCTACACGCTGCGAGGAGTGCGGGCCGCCATCCTGGAGGGCGCGGCGATGCGGGACCTGGTGGGCTACCTCGTTATCCTCGCGGTCATGGGGCTGGGGTTGATCCCGCTCGGCCTGGCGGTGTTCCGCATGGGCGAGCGCCATGCCATGAAGGCCGGCAAGCTGAAACGGCACGGCTGACGGAGGTAATTCCGGAGGTGGGCGTCGAATCCTCAGTCGCATCACCGGCAAGTAGACCCTGGAGGTGAGGTTGGTGACCCGCAACTCGACGCGATGGCTGGTGGTGGCGGCGATGCTGCTCACACTGCTGGCCGGGTGCGCGTCAGGGGCCAAACTGCCCCTGAAGTACGAAATCGGGTTGTTCGAGACCGATGAGGACGCCATGGTGTGGATGGCGGTCAGCAACGAGGGCAAAGAGTCGGTGCCGCTGCGGTTCCGCACAAGCCAGCGGCACGACTTCGTCGTCCGTCGCGGCAAGGAAGAGGTCTGGCGGTGGTCGGCGGACCAGGCTTTCCTCACGGTGGTGGAGGAGGAAGAACTGGAGCCCGGAAGGAGTTACGTCTTCAGCGAGCTTTTGCCCGAGCTGCCGCCCGGCGATTACGTGGTGGAGGGCTACTTCCTCGCCGAGGGCCTGAAAGGTCCGGTGGTGAAGACCAACTGGACGGTGCGCTGATCACAGGCGCCGGGCCAGCCAGAAACGGTAGCCGTCCCCTACCTGCCAGTCGAGTGTCTTGACGGGGAGCCGCCGCAGGGTGCGGCGGATGTAACCGTAAGGGTGCAGCAGGTGGTGGGCGGGGTGCGGGGCGCGGCGCCGCCGCGCCAGCAGCGGCCGGCCTACCAGGCGATGCCGGAGCCGGAGCCGCAGGGGGCCGGGGGCCTCGAAGTTGACCATGATCACCCCGCCGGGGCGCAGCGCCCGCACCAGCCGGGTCAGAACCACCGGCCAGTCCTCGGGAGGCAGACATTCCATCACGTCACAGCACCACACGGCATCGAAGGCCGCGGGAGCGGGGTGGTATTCCTGCAGCGGGCGACACACCAGCTCGGCGTCGGGCACCCTTTCCTGCGCCCGCCGTAGCCGGTTGGGGCAGCGGTCCACACCGGTGACCGCCAACCCTGCCGCTTGGAAGAAGGGCCAGTACTTGCCGGTACCCGAACCGGCGTCCAGCAAGCGGCCGCCGCGGGGCACGAGGCGCAGGAAAGCCGCCAGCACATGGCGGTGCCCCGGAGGGATCGTCTCCCAGCGGCCGTCGGGGGTGGTTTCCGGGCGACCGCGCCACCCGAACAGCCGCCGGGCGTTCAGCCGTAGCAGGACGGTAGCTCGCACCGGCACCCTCCCGAAGCGCGAAGTGACGTCGGTGACTTCGGGGCCGAGCGGGTTGATTCCTGCAGCGGCCTGGAGGGAGGAACGCGCCATGGAGGTGTACCGCGACTGCGCTCGGGGGCTTGAGGAGCGAGTGGGCGATCTGCTCTCGCGCCTTACCCTGGAGGAGAAGCTTACCCAGCTGGGTGGGGTGTGGAGTTTTGAGCTTGTGGAAGGGGAAGGGTTCTCTCCCGCGAAGGCGGCCGCGCGCATCCCCCTCGGCATCGGCCACCTCTGCCGGGTGGGAGTGGGGACCGGCTTCGACCCCGCGGCGATCGCCGCCTTCTGCAACGACCTGCAGCGCTATCTCCGGGAGCACACGCGGCTGGGCATACCCGCCCTCGTGCACGAGGAGTGCCTGTCAGGCTACACCGCCCGCGGGGCGGCCATTTTCCCCCAGGCCATCGGTCTTGCCAGCACGTGGGAGCCGGAGCTGCCCGAGCGCATGACCGCGGCCATTCGCGAGCAGATGCGGGCTACCGGCGTGCACCAAGGGCTGGCCCCCGTGCTGGACGTGTGCCGTGATGGGCGCTGGGGACGGGTGGAGGAGACCTTCGGCGAGGACCCCTACCTGGTGTCGCGCATGGGAGTGGCCTACGTCAGGGGACTTGAGGGTCCAGAGCCGCGGTCGGGAGTGGTGGCCACCCTCAAGCACTTCGCGGGTCACGGTGCCTCCGAAGCCGGCATGAACTGGGCTCCCGCCCCCATCCCGCCGCGGGAGCTCCGCGAGGTGCACCTGCCGCCTTTCGCCGCCGCCATCCGCGAGGCAAGGGCGCGGGCGGTGATGAGCGCCTATCACGAGATGGACGGCGTCCCTGCCTCGGCCTCGGCGGAACTGCTCACCGCGATCCTCCGTGAGGAATGGGGCTTCGAGGGCATGGTCATCGCCGATTACTACGCGGTGGACATGCTCCACGCTTATCACCGGGTGGCGGCCGACAAGGCAGCGGCCGCTCGGCTGGCGATCACCGCCGGTCTTGACGTCGAATTGCCCGTCCTGGACGCCTACGGCGAGCCCCTGCGGCGGCTGGTGGTGGAAGGCAAGGTGCCGATGGCGGTCGTGGACCGTGCGGTGTCACGGGTGTTGCGGCTGAAGTTCCAGCTGGGCCTTTTCGAGCAGCCGTTCGTCGATCCCCCCGACCCCGCGCTTTTTGACGGCCCCGCACACCGCGCGCTGGCGCTGGAGCTGGCCCGCAAGTCGCTGGTGTTGCTCAGGAACGAAGGAGGGCGCTTGCCGCTTGCCCGCGAAGCCCGGGTGGCGGTCATCGGTCCCGCCGCTGCCGACGGGCGCCTTCTGCTCGGCGACTACTCCTACCCCGCACAGGCGGAGATGGTGGGGCCGGCCAGTGGCAGGACCGTCCCTACCTCCTCTGTGCACGTGGTCGACGTGCTCGAGGGCATGCGCGGGCTGTCGCGGGGCGAGATCCGGTTCGCCCAGGGATGCCAGGTGCTGGGCGAGGACCGCAGCGGGTTTGCGGAGGCGGTGCGGGCGGCCCGCGGGGCGGACGTGGCGGTGGTGGTGGCGGGCGGCCGGTCGGGGCTGACCCTCGACTGCACGTGCGGAGAGATGCGGGACCGTGCCGAGCTCGGTCTGCCCGGTGTGCAGGAGGAGCTGGTCAGGGCGGTGGCCGAAACCGGCACGCCGGTGGTGCTGGTACTGGTCAACGGGCGCCCGTACGCCCTGGAGAGCATCGCCCGGGTGGTCCCGGCCATCCTGGAAGCCTGGTTGCCGGGAGAGGAAGGTGGCAGGGCGGTGGCCGAGGCGCTGTACGGGCAGTACAACCCGGGAGGCAAACTGCCGATCGGCTTTCCGCGTCGCGTGGGGCAGATACCCGTGTACTACCGGCGCAAGCCCTCGGGCGGCCGGTCGCAGTTCTGGGGGGACTACGTGGACTCGCCGGCCGGTCCCCTGTTCCCCTTCGGGCACGGGCTCAGCTACACGCGTTTCGCCTACTCCGATCTCAAGGTGCAGCCCGCGGTGGTGGCGAGGGAAGACACCGTGACGGTGACGGTGCGGCTGACTTGCGTCGGCCCGGTGTCCGGCGAAGAGGTGGTGCAGCTTTACCTGCGAGACGAGGTGGCCAGCGTCACACGGCCGGTCCAGGAACTGAAGGGGTTTTGCCGCGTGCATCTTGCCCCCGGCGAGAGCCGGGAGGTTACGTTCACCGTGGATGGCGGCAGCCTTGCCTTCCTGGGACCTGATCTGCGGCCGCTGCTGGAGCCGGGAACCTACCGGGTGATGGTGGGAGGCTCATCGGCCGCCGCGACCCTGGAAGGAGTATTCGAACTGGTCTGATAGGGGCGGGAAGCTTCTACCCAAGTCAAGGAGGGACAACGGGTGACCCATGGTGTCAACGGAAAGATCCTGCGGGTAGACCTCAGTTCGGGCCGGTTCACAGTAGAGGAGCTGCCCGAGGCCCTTTACCGCCGGTACCTTGGGGGGGAGGGACTGGTCGCCTACTGGCTGGCGAAGGAGGTGCCCCCCCGGACCGATCCCTTGGGCCCCCACAACCTCTTGGTCTTCGCCGTGGGGGTGCTGACCGGCCATCCGGTGTCGGGGGCCGGCCGCAACAGCGTGGGGGCCAAGTCTCCGTTGACCGGGGCCTTCGGTACCGCGGAAGTCGGGGGCTGGTGGGGAGCCGAGCTCAAGCGGTCGGGGTTTGACGCCATACTGATCCAGGGCAGAGCCGAGCGCCCCGTGTACCTGTTCGTGGACGACGGCCGCGCCGAGCTGCGTGACGCCTCCCGTCTGACGGGTAGACCCACCGCCGAGGCGCAAGCAGCCATCCGGCGCGAGCTCGGCGACGACGTGCGGGTGGCCCAGTGCGGGCCGGCCGGGGAACGCCTCGTGCGCTTCGCCTGCGTGATCAACGACCTTCGTCACGCCGCGGGCAGGACGGGGATGGGGGCGGTGATGGGGTCGAAGAACCTGCGGGCGGTGGCGGTGCGGGGCGGGGCGGCGCCGCAGGTCGCCGACCCCGAACGCCTGCGGGAGATGGCCCGCACCATGGCCCGTCGTCTGACCGAGGAAGACAAGGGGTTCACGGAGTCGGGCACGCCGGGCGTGCTTTTGCCCCTGCACCTCGCGGGAGGGCTTCCCACCCGCAACTTCCGGGAGGGAGCCTTCGAGGGAGCCGAGCACATCGCCGCTCCGGCGCTGAACGCGGGACCGCTGGTGGGAAGGGACACCTGTTACGCGTGCGCCGCCAGCTGCAAGCGGGTGACCCGGACGGGTCCTCCCTGGAACGTCGACCCCGTCTACGGCGGGCCCGAGTACGAGACCTTGGCGGCGCTGGGTTCCACCTGTGGGGTGGACGACCTCGAAGCGATCTGCAAAGGGCATGAGATCGCCAACGCGCAGGGCCTGGACACCATCTCCGCCGGGGTGACGATCGCCTTCGCGATGGAGTGCTTCGAGCGCGGCCTGCTCACGCCCGAGCATACCGGGGGCCGCGAGCTGGCCTTCGGCGACGCGGAGGCCATGATCGAGCTGCTCGAAGCCATCGCCGCCCGCGAGGGGCTGGGGGATCTGCTGGCCGACGGGGTGGCGGCCGCCGCCCACCGGCTGGGGCCGGCCGCCGCGGAGCTGGCCATGCACGTCAAGGGCCTGGAGGTTCCGATGCACGAGCCCCGGCTGAAGCACGGCCTGGGCCTGGGCTATGCGGTGTCCCCCACCGGCGCCGATCACTGCCACAACCTGCACGATACTTACTACGAGAAGCCCGGCCGGGGAGTGGAGGCGCTGGCACCGCTGGGGGTGTACGGCCCCGTGCCGCGCACCGACCTGGGACCGGCCAAGGTACGCCTGTTCCATGCGGTGAGCACCGTCCGTCATCTCAACAACTGCCTGGGGCTGTGCAACTTCGTGCCCTGGACACCGGACGAGATGCGGGAGCTCGCCGCGGCGGTCACCGGCTGGAACATCTCGCTGTACGAGCTGGTGCTGGCGGCCGACCGGGCCGTCACCCTGGCGCGATGCTTCAACCTGAGGGAAGGATTCACCGGCGAGCACGACCGGCTCCCCGACCGGCTGCATCTGCCCTTCACCTCCGGCCCGCTGGCCGGCCAGGGCCTGGACCGCGAGGGTTTCGCCCGGCTGGTGCGCCTGTATTATGAGCTGATGGGATGGGACGCCGACGGTCGGCCGACGGCGGGCCGCCTGGCGGCGCTGGGACTGGAAGAGGTGGTCGGTCTTAAGTGACGCGGTGGCCGCCGCCGACTATCCCGGCGGTGCCGGGCCCGTGCTTCTCCCGCGGGAGGAACCCGGGAGCGGTGTTTTCACAGGACGCGCTCATTGCCGCGCATTCGAGTCTGCTGGCGCCCGTGCTCGAGACCATGCTTCAGTACGAGTACGGCTGGGGCAACGACGCTGAGTCATGGCAGAACGTGTTCGAGGAGAGCCTTGTCAGGGCGGCGACCATTTGGACGGAGTATGAGGAGCCGGAAGCTGCTGATGCCGCAAGGCGCGAGGCGTCCATGGGCTTTGTCCACGTTCCGGTGCTTCTTGACTGCTTGTGGCGTGACTGGCGAGGCCCGGCGCATGTGCCCCGGTTCATAGAATGCTGTCTCCGGGAATGTGCAGGCGTCGGATCTCATCAGTACAGCGTCCACTTCTGCCGCCGGCACGACGTCGGCCTCGCGCAGACTGAACCCCGTGACCAGCCCTAGCTCGAGTCTCAGCCGGCCGCAGGGCGTTCTGAGCGGACCCGGATGGCTTCTTGCAGGCCTGCAGCTCGTCGGCGGTGATTGAGACAGAAGACTCGGGGCCGTGACAGTAGTCCCGAAATCAAGGTCCGCGCCTTTGGTCAACTGCACAAGGGGGGATCCCCGTGGACTCGCTCCTTTCCTACCTGCTCATTAGACAGAAGGATTCCGGAGAAGACCTGGCCACCGAGGGTCTCAAGTATTTCCTGGAGCGGCCAAGTCTGGGCCGGCGTGCTCATCGCGCGCGGGCCTCGCTACGGGCCTCGTTCCACGCCGGCCCCCGGCGGCGCCCCACTGAAGGGTTGCCGACCCAGACGTCGAAGATGCATTCCCTGGTGACTGGAAGGAAGGCGCCGGAGACGCAGCGGGCTGGGGAGGCATCTCCTGGAAGAGGGCTGGGGACATCACCCGGGCGAAGCAGAACCTGTCCAGAAAGGGTACGATATCGAGAGCCGCGACCCGCGCACCGGCCAACTCCGCACCATAGAGGTGAAAGGCCGCACCTCGGGCGCGGGTACGACCACCGTAACCCGGAACGAGATCCTCACTTCCCTCAACAAGCCTGAGGACTACCTACTCGGCATAGTCGAGTTCACCGAGGGTGGTGGGCACCGGGTGCACTATGTGTGGCGTCCCTTCCGAGGGGAACCGGACTTCGGCGCGACCAGCGTGAACTACGGCTTCGCGGAGCTGCTGGCCAGAGCGGAGGAACCGCGGTGAACGTCCCGATCCCGACCCCGGTGTACCGCCTTCTCCACGTGGATAACCTGAGAGTCTGCCTGCAGCGGGCCGCCCTCCACGCGCCGTTTCACACACCGGACGACGGGTTGGCCTACCGGACCATTCACAACGAGGCTATACAGCGGGACAGGCGAGAACGCCTGATCCCCTGTGGTCCCCGCGGGGTTATCCATGACTACGTGTCCTTCTACTTCGGCCCTCGCTCGCCCATGCTGCTGCAGCTCAAAACGCATCGGGTGCCGGGCTACGAAGAGAGTCAAGAACCACTTATCTACCTGGTCTCCACTGCGCAGGCGATCCAGCGGAGCGGCACCGGTTTCGTGTTCTCCGACGGTCACGGCATCGCTTCCTACACACAGTGGTACGATGACCTGGCGTACCTTGACCGGGTAGACTGGGAAGCGGTGTATGCCTTGTACTGGCAGGATACGGTGGAGGACATGGACCGTCAGCGCCGCAAGCAGGCGGAGTTCCTCGTATACCGGCGGTGTGACTGGGCGCTCATCGGCGAGGTCGGAGTCATCAACGGGAACATGCGTTCCCACGTGCAGGGAATCCTCGCAGGTTTTCCGAAGTCCCTTCACCGCCCGGTGCGAGTCCATCCTGGGTGGTACTACTGATGAGCGGAGGGGAGGACGATGATCATCCTCAGCCGAGGAAACGTGCTGGCCGCCGATGCTGAGGCCCTAGTCAACACCGTCAACTGCCAGGGCTTTATGGGCAAGGGCATCGCCTTGCAGTTCAAAAGAGCGTTCCCCGAGAACTTCCGGGCCTACGAACGGGCCTGCCGGAAAGGCGAGGTGCGGCCGGGGAGGATGCTCGTGTTCTCTACCGGCTACTTGACCAACCCGAAGTACATAATCAATTTCCCGACAAAGCGTCACTGGCGGGGCAGTTCCCGATTGTCGGATATCGAGGCGGGACTGCGGGCTCTGGTGGAAGAAGTGCGCCGGTTAGGGGTCGCCTCGGTCGCCGTACCGCCACTCGGGTGCGGTCTCGGCGGGCTGGACTGGCGCGAGGTAAGGCCGCTGATCGAGCATGCTTTCGAGACGCTTCCCGAGGTCCGCATCCTGCTCTTCGAGCCCGCGGGCGCTCCGGCCGCCATTGCGATGCCGGTCGGCACGACCCGTCCCCGCCTCACACTGGCCCGTGCCCTGTTCGTCCAGTTGATGCAGCGGTACTCGGAGATGGCCTACCGGATGACCTTGCTCGAAATCCAGAAGCTCGCGTACTTCCTCCAGGAAGCGGGCGAGCCCCTGCGTCTCAGGTATGTCAAGCACGTGTACGGACCGTACGCCCCCAACCTGTTCAAGGTGCTGGAGAGGATGGAAGGCCACTTCACCCGCGGGTACGGCGACCGCCAGAGCCCGGATGTTGAGATCGAACTGCTGCCGGGAGCTGCCGGTGAGGCCCGGGAGTACCTGTTCGAGCACCCGGGCTCACTCGCCAGGCTCGACCGCGTGGCCGCCCTCATTGACGGGTTCGAGACCCCCTACGGGATGGAGCTCCTGTCCTCGGTCCACTGGGTTGCCCTCACGGATGCGCCGGCCCCACGGACGGCCGAAGAGGCTGTCCAGGCGGTTCACAACTGGAACGAGCGCAAGCGGGCGATGTTCAGACCCGACCATATCCACATTGCCTGGGATCGCCTGCTCCAGGAAGGCTGGCTGCCGAAGGTTGAGAGCCGGTGACGCTGCCCTACCGTCCGAAGCTGATCGGGGTCGCCCTGCCCCTGCCGGAGATCAACAACGCCTCGGCGTACGAGGAGATGCCGGGAATCGGGCTGTATCCGAAGGGAATCCACCATCGATGAGCCCGACTGCCCCAGCCCACGGCGCGGGCCGTTCTGTTCGCGCCGGTGGTGGACGACCTGAGCGCACATTTGCGCGGTAGACCATCCCAACGGTATAGCCGAGCGAGCGTTCAAGGACGGATTCCACCAGAGGTTGTTCGTGGTGAACTCGGGTCGCCGTGGAGACACCGTGGATCGACTTGTGCGACCATGCTCTTTTCCCGCCCGGCATCCCTTCTGGTCCATACCCCCGCGACAGGTTCGAGCTCCGCCCCGCGGGCGCCCGCCACCGGGCTGCAGGTCGAGACACTACCCGCCGGCGAATATCCCTGGGCGAACGGCCGAGACCGGGAGGCGATGCCCATGCTCGGAACATTGCTCCGGTTGGCGCTGTGGCTGGTGGCCGGTCTTGTGGTGCTCATGGGTGCCACCATGCTGGTTTTCCTGGTGCCTCACAGCCTGTTTTGGCGCAGCCGAGAGGAAACTTTCGTGGGCCCGGATCCGACCCGCCGGGCGCTCATCGTCTACCAGCCGGGGCTCAGCGCACAGCCCCGAACGGTGGCTTTGAGCCTGGCCCAGGGTCTCAATGACGCGGGCTACACGGTGACCGTGGACCGCCCGGGCAGGCACCTGCCTACCGACCTCACGCCCTTCGGGGTGGTTGCCTTCGGCTCGCCTGTCTACGCTGGCCAGACCTCTCCGGCCCTGCGGCGGTACATGGCTTCGGTGCGGACCTGGGGCGATCAGGCCATCATCCTGTTCACGGTGGGGGCGGACCCGCACAATGACGATGCGGACCGGCTGGCCAGCCTGGTCCCGGCGGAAAGGGTTGTCCGCCGGGTGAAGTTCCTCTTCCCCGCGGACAACCGGGCCGATGCCCGCTCACTGGGCAAGGCAGTGGGAACGGGGGACGGAGGCCATTAGGAACGTGCGTGGCCCTGGCGGCGGTACGTTACCGCGCCGCGGCCCGGCGCATGTTATAATACCCGCGGTGGTGTCGCCCTTGGCCGGGATATTGCGCCGTACCGTCACCGGGGTCGGATTCCTGCTGATCTGCTTGCTTGCCGCCTTGCCTGCCTGGGCCCAGTTCCCGGCGCCTCTGGGCGCGGTCAACGACTACGTTGGCGTACTGACCCCTGCCGAGGTGGCCGAGCTTGAGGCCATCAGCCTCGAGCTCGAGGCCAAGACCGGGGCCGCCCTGGTGGTCGCGATCGTCCGAACTCACCGGCCCGAGAGCCTCGAGGACTACGTGACCCGGCTTTTCGAGCACTGGGGCATCGGGACGAAGGGGAAGGACGACGGGGTGCTGATTTTCCTCGCCATGGAGGACCGGGCCTTGGCCATAGAGGTCGGCTACGGCCTGGAGGACGCCCTGACCGACGCCCGTTCGGGACAGATCCGGGACATCATGCTGCCCCTGTTCGCCGAGGCCAAGTTCGCCGCCGGCCTCGAGGAGGGCATGCGGGCGGTGGCCCGCGTGGTGGCCGGTAAGTACGGGATCAGTCTCGAAGAGACCGGCGTCCCCCCCGATCATCGCCCCGTGCCGGTGCTGCCGGTTGTCCTCGCGCTGGCCGTGATCACTCTGCTGGCGGTGATCATCGCGGTGCTGGGCCGGCCCCGCTGTCCCCGGTGCCGGCGATGGCTGCTGGTGACCGACCGGGTGATCCGGGAGGCGACGCTGACCGCCGGGGGGCTGGCGGCCAGGGTGTACACCTGCACCGGGTGCGGCTACTCGCGCGAACAGCAGTACCGGACCGGTCGGCTGTCCCGCGGGGGACCGTTCATCGGTCCCTGGAACGGCGGCGCCGGCGGGTGGGGCCGCCAGGGCGGCGGCCGCTCGTTCGGGGGATTCGGGGGCGGCCGCAGCGGCGGTGGCGGCGCCCGGGGCAAGTGGTAGACTGCGATCCTGCGGGAGGGATACGGGTTGAAGAAGGGCCTGGTCGGGCTCCTGATCATTGTCGGCGTGGTCGCCGTGTGCGGCCTCATGCTGGCGGGCACCTACAACCGGCTGGTGACCCTGGGCGAGACCATCGACGCCCAGTGGGCGCAGGTGGAGAACCAGCTCCAGCGCAGGTTTGACCTCATCCCCAACCTGGTGGAGACGGTTCGGGGCTACGCCGCCCACGAGCGGGAGGCCATCGACTCGGTGACTGCCGCCCGCGCCCGGCTGGCGGGCGGGGGACTTGCGGCCGAGGAAAGGATGGCGGCGGAGAACGAGCTCAGCGGCGCCCTGTCCCGGCTCCTGGTGATCGTGGAGAACTACCCCAACCTGAAGGCAGACGCCAACTTCCGCATGCTCATGGATCAACTGGAGGGCACGGAGAACCGGCTGGCTCAGGAACGGCGCCGCTTCAACGAGCACGTACAGGCGTACAACATCGCCATCAAGAGGTTTCCTACGGTGTTCGTGGCCCGCCTGTTCGGGTTCCTCGAGCGGGCCTACTTCCGGGCACCGGAGGATGCCGAGACCGTGCCAAAGGTCCAGTTCTAGCCCCGGGCCGGGGGAACGCTAGCCGCCGAGGCGGTCGCCGAGCATCATGAGCGCCAGGAACAGGACGGCTGCGGCCAACAGGGCCGCCGCCAGGCGGTTCGCCGGTGACCGTTCACCCCGACGCCAGACACACCACATGTTAAGCGCGGCCGCGACGGCGACCAGGCCGGTCCCGATGGCCGGCATCACCCACGTATCGGTGATCGGGCAGCTATAACGGTACCTCACGGTGATCAGTGGCAGGAGGAGCCGCGAGCCGATTGCCGGCGCGGTGAAGCCGAGGGCGAAGCGGCCGGCGGTAGTCTGTTCCTTCGTTTCGCCTTCCCCGCCTGCCTGGGTCCGGCCTGCTGCTATCCCCCCTGATGCCTCTGCCCCCCGGCCCCCCTTTTCCCTGAGTACACGTCTTGTGGGGCGATACACCTTTCAGCCTCGGGGGTGGATCCCACGGGGTACGCCTTCCCTTGTGCAGGCCTATGGACTTGCTCCGGGCGCTTGCGGTGTCCTGACCAGGCGGAAGCCCGAGGCCTCGAGTTCGGCAAGGTGGCGGCCGAAGGCATCGGGCTCGGTGCCGGCGTGGCGGGCCAACCACCAGTCCAGGAACGCACGGAACGCGGGATGGACGCGCACGGGAACAGGACCGGCCTCACGCCATTGCAGCTCCGCAACCTTGGTCCCCGCCGCGTGAAGTTCCCACCTCACCACCGAACCTCCTCTCGCGACCGGCTGCGCGCAGGCTATGCGTGTCGGCGGCCGGTCATGCCTGCCGTCGCCCGGATATCGAAAAGGTGCCGCGCGTAGGCGACGGGGTTGCGATAGGTGAGGGCCCAGCGCTCGGGCTCGCCGGCGTCCCGCAACGTGTAGCGGAGTTCGCGCAGGTTCACCTCGAGGATCCAGGGCCGGGCGTCGGCGTCAAGCCCCACGTCCAGTCCGAGGTCGGCCACGCCGGGCCAGGCCCGTTCCAGGGTTTCGCCTACCAGCAGCGCCACCCGGCGCACCTGTTCGGCGATGGCCTCGGGATCGCGGCCGGGAAAGGCCGCGGGGAGCACCTCCCGCACAGGGTGGGCGCTGCCTCCGCGGGTGAGGTTGGTCAAAAAGGGGTGGAGGTTCGCCCGTCTGGCTCCCATCCCCGGCACCGTCCAGCGGCCGCCCTCGCCGCGTTGCAGGTGGACACGAAGGTCGAAGGGGCGGCCTTGAAAACGGGCCAGCGTGATGCCTTGTTGCAGGATGTAGCGACGGCGTCGGGACAGTCGCGCCAGGCGGCGGCGCAACCGCCGAAAACTGTCGGCGCGGCCGACGGCCGCCCCGTTCACCAGATAGCTCCTTCCGGGACCGCGACGCACTCGCAGTATACCCTTGCCTCGCGAGCCGGTGGCGGGCTTGACGAAGACGCTGCCGGACGGCTCAAGCAGCGCGGGCAGCCGCCCAAGCCCGCGCGGCGAAAGCGGCAAAGCGGCCGGGAGATGAGGGCGCAGCGCCGGCGAGGAGGCGAGCGCGAGGTGCTTTGCGTACTTGCCGGCCGGCACGAGCGGGTTGAACACCGCCGCGCCCTGCCGCCCGAGCCAGCGCACCGCGCGGTTGGCGGAAGGGTACTGCAGAGCCCGGTTGTGGACCACCGCCGGAACCGGCAGCCAGACGGGGGCGAAAGCGGGGAAACGGCGCGCGCGCACCCGCCGGCGCCGGCGGTCGATGCCGTGGGGTTCGAAAAGCGCCAACGCCAGTCCGAACTCGGCCGCCGGCTGCCGGTAAAGCTCGACCGCCTCGAACACCTGCCTGCCGGCCAGAATGTGGTTCAGTATCCATCTGTCGAGCAGGATGCCAAGCGTCCGCGTCATCGTCATGTTCCCTCGCGCAGCTTACGCCGCGGGCGGCGCCAGCGCACCGGTACTTGCGTACCGACCCCGCTGCCAGATGCCTGCCAGGAAATGTGCCTTGACCTCGGATGTCACGCGGGTTACCCTGTGTGCGGACGGAAAGTCGCAACCAGGGAGGTAGGACGATGCGAGCTGGACGTTGGTCGACGCCGGTTGCCGCCGTGCTGGCGGTGGTGCTGGGCGTGACGGTGGCCGGCGCGCCGCCGCCCGCGGAGGCCTCCGCCGCCCCCGCGCTGAGCGAGGAAGACCTGGATTGGCTGGCCCGCATCATCAGCTCCGAGGCGCGCGGCGAGAGTTTGGAAGGGCAGGTCGCGGTGGGAGCGGTGGTGCTCAACCGCGTGGCCAGCCCGCAGTACCCCAACACGGTGCGGGGAGTCATCTTCCAGCCCGGGCAGTTCGAACCGGTGATGAACGGGGAGATATACCTCCCTCCGACCGCGGAGGCGGTGCGGGCCGCCCACCTGGCGGCCTCCGGCTGGGATCCGACCGCTGGGGCGCTGTTCTTCTTCAATCCCGGCAAGAGCAGCCATCCCTTCATGCTGCGCCGCCCGCTGGCGGCGGTCATCGGTGCCCACTGGTTCACCTACTGAACCGGGCACGCCCCGGCGGTGAAACCCGGCGACGGGGCCCCTCGTAATACATGCAGGCTGAATAGCGAAAGGTGGGGCCCCTTGAGCTGGCTGACGGAGTATCTTGAGACCATCCGTGGCTTCGGGAAAAACGCGCGGCTCTGGCTCGTGGTCACCGCCGTCTCCAGCGTGGGGTGGGCCATCTTCAACCTGATCTTCAACCTCTACCTGCATTCCCTGGGCTGCCGCCAGGACTTCATCGGCCTGCTCAACGGCCTGCCCTCGCTGGTGGTGCTGCTGGTGGGGCTGCCGCTGGGCATGGCGGCCGACCGGCGAGGCTACCTTGTGTTCCTGCGGGCGGGGGCGGTGTTCGCGGTGGCCTCCGGCCTGGGACTGGCGCTGGCCCGCAGTCCCGCGCAGCTGCTTGTGTTTTCCCTGCTCGCAGGGATAGGGTCGGCGCTTTCGTGGGTGATCGGCGCCCCCTTCATGATGACCATCTGCCGCGAGGAGGAGCGGGTGACCTACTTCGCCCTCAGCTCCGCCGTTCAACTAGCCATGGGCTTCGCGGGGAGCCTGCTGGGGGGCGAGCTGCCCGGCCTCTTCGCGCGGTGGTGGGGCGGGCTGCCCTCGGATGTGCTCCCGCTGCGCGGGGCGATGGTGGCCGCCGCCGTGTGCTCGGCCTTGGCCGCGCTACCCTTGCTGGTCATGCATGAAAGCGGGGCCGGCCGGCCCGTTTCCGGCCGCCCGTTGCCGCGCGGCCGGCAGGAGCTCGTGCTTTTTCTCAAGCTGCTCACCCCGGCGGCGCTGGTCGCTTTCGGGGCCGGGGCGATGGTGGTTTTCTTCCAGCTGTTCTTTCACCTGCGTTTTCAACTTACACCCAGCGCCATCGGCGTGCTCTTCGCTTTCTCCTCGGTGTCGACGGCGGTGGCCACGCTGGTCAGCCCCGCGCTCGCCCGCCGTTTCGGCAAGGTGCGCACGGTGGTCTGGACGGAGCTCGCCTCCATTCCGTTCCTGGTACTGCTGGCCTACTCTTACGATCTGCGATGGGTGATCGTCGCCTACTACTTGCGGCAGGCGCTGATGAACATGGCCGGACCCGTGCAGCACATTTTCGTGCTTGAGCAGGTGCGGCCGGACCAGCGGGCCACGCTGAGCAGCCTGTCGGCCATGCTGGGGAGCCTGGGGCGGGGCGGTCTGGGCCCCATCGTTAGCGGGTTCCTGCAGGTCAGGGGAGGTTTCAGCGCCGCGTTCACACTGACCGCCGTTACTTACGTGCTGGGAGCCGCGCTCTTTTGGGCTTTCTTCCGCGATGCCGAGAAGACCCCAGCAGGAGAGGCGGCGGCCTGAGCAGAAGCCCCGGTTCAGCCTAGCAGGAGGAGGAATGTGCATGGATCGCTGGTTGCCGTCCGCACTCGAAGAAACCATCGGCTATCTTGGGGACCTGATCCGCTTCAACACCACCAACCCCCCGGGCAACGAGACACCGGCCGCGCTTTACCTTGCCGAACGCTTGCGCGCCGCGGGGGTGGAGGCGGAGGTGGTGGAACCTGCCCCGGGCAGGGGAAGCGTGGTGGCCCGGCTGCGGGCATCCGGCACCGCACCGGAGGATGGTCTTCTTCTGCTGTCGCACCTGGACGTGGTAACGGCGGAGGCCGCCAAGTGGTCCCGCGATCCTTTCGGCGGCGAACTGGTGGACGGTGAGGTCTGGGGCCGGGGAGCGCTGGACACCAAGTACCTGACCGCCCTGTGGCTGACCCTGTTTTTGAAGATCCACCGCGAGGGCCTGCCGCTCGGCCGGGATCTCGTCTTCGCGGCCACCGCCGACGAGGAGATGGGGGGGACGATGGGCGTCGGCTGGCTGGTGGAGAACCGTCCCGAGCTCCTGCGCGCGGGCTGGTGTCTCAACGAGGGCGGCGGCTTCGCCCTTACCTTGGGCGGGCGTACCTACTACCCCTTTCAGGCCGGCGAAAAGAGCCCATGCTGGCTGACGTTGCGGGTCCGGGGCAAGCCCGGGCATGCCTCCATTCCCACCGGTGACAACGCGGTGGTGCGGCTGGCGGAGGCGGTGGCGAAGGTGGGCCGTGCCCGGCTGCCCTTCCATCTGTGCCAGACCGCGCGGCTGTTCATCGAGGGCGTGGCCGACGGACAACCCGAGCCCTTCGCCGGGGTGGTGCGAGGGCTGCTCGACCCCGAGTGCGCGCCGGCGATGCTCTCAAGACTGCCCGAAGGCCACCTGGCCGACATGCTTGGGGCGATGCTGCGCAACACCGCCACCCCCACCGTGCTGCGGGCCGGCGAGAAGACCAACGTCATCCCCTCGGTGGCCGAGGCGCAGGTGGACTGCCGCATCCTGCCCGGTCAGACGCCCGAGTCGCTCAGGCAGGAGCTCGAGCCGGTGCTGGCCGACTGCCCGGGCGTGGAAGTGGAGCTGGGGATGCGGGGGGCGCCGACGGAGTCGCCGGTGGACACGCCGCTGGCGCGGTCGATCGGACGGGCGGTGACCCGGCACGCGCCGGATGCCCGGGCGATCCCCTTCCTGGTGCCCGGCGCCACCGATTCGCGTTTCCTGCGCCCGCGGGGCACGGTGGCCTACGGGTTCGGTCCCACCTTGCCCGACGCGGATATCAGTACCGTACACGGGCACGATGAACGCATCAGCGTCCGCAGCCTGGAATTCGCCCTCAAGGTGCTGTGGGACGTGCTGGACGATTTCGCCTTGAGGAGGTGCTGACCACGTGCCGCTGGCCTATGTGAACGGGACCATTACCCCCATCGAGCGGGCGACGGTGAACGTGGAGGACCGCTGCCTGCAGTTCGCAGACGGCCTGTACGAGGTGATCCGGGCCTACGGCGGGCGGCTTTTCCGCCTCGGCCCCCACCTCGACCGCATGCGTCAGGGAATGGCGGCCCTCGATCTGCCCGAACCCAGGACCCCCGCGGGCCTGGAAGCGCTGCTCGAGGAGTTGCGCGAGCGCTCGGGCGAGCCCGACGGGCAGCTATACGTACAGCTTACGCGGGGCACGGCTCCGAGATCGCACGTGCCCCCTCCGGACATGGAACCCACGCTGATCGTCACCTACCGTGCGGCGGCGCCGGTGCCGGAGGAGCGCTACCGCGAGGGGGCAAGGGCGATCACCCACGCCGACGTGCGATGGCAGTGGTGCCACCTGAAGACCACGGCGCTGGTGGCCAACGTGGCGCTGCGCACGCTGGCCCACCGCGCCGGAGCCTATGAGTGTCTTCTGCACCGTGACGGGCTGGTCACCGAGGCCACCTCCTCCAACGTCTTCGCGGTGATCGACGGCGTGCTGCGCACCTCTCCGCGCTCCGAGCGCATCCTGTCGGGGGTAACCCGTGCCGCCGTGCTCGAGGTGGCCGAGCGCCTGGGCCTTCCCCGGCGCGAGGAGGCCTTCTCCTTGGAGGAGGTCTCGCGGGCCGAGGAGCTCTTCGTCACCGGCACCATGACCGAGGTCATGCCGGTGGTGGTGCTCGACGGCCGACCGGTGGGCGACGGCCGCCCGGGGCCGATAACCCGGCGGCTGCAAGAGGCCTACCGCGACCTGGTAAGGTCGGAGACCGCGGGCTAGCACGGTCGTCCGTCCCGTCGCGGATGGGAGAACTGTCACGTCGCCTCTGGGTCATCCATATCATGAACCAGCCCTGGACGGCCGGACGTCCGCAAGGCCGGCCGGGCGACCGCTTACCTGCCAGACCGGGGGGAGGCCTGCAGGGAGCGAGCCGAAGGGGGAGTCCTGGGATGACCGAGAAGGTTCTGGAGGGGGCGTTTCGGCAGATCATCACCCGGGCGGTGGTGGCCACCGGCAGTCACCGCTTTCTCGAGACGCACACCATCACGCCGGCCAGGCGGCCCACCAGCATTTTGGGTGCCCGCGTGGTCGGCCACGAGTATCGGGCCCGGCCGGCCGACAGCCAGGTCGAGATCAGCGGTAGCTACGGCGCGGAGGTCTGGTACTCCCACAGCGCAGGTACGCAGACCGAGCTGCACAAGGAGAAGCTCTCCTACCGGCACGGCATGCCGGTCGTCTCGGTGCCCGGACGGGTGGGCAGCAACGAGACGGTGGAGGTCACCGCCACCCGCGAACCGGGAGTGTGGGATGCGCGCATCACCCCGGGAGGACAGATCGAGCTGGTGGTGGAGGCGGCTTTCGCCGCCGAGGTGCTGGGGCCGGCCAGACTGTGGGTGCGGGCCTACCCCGAGGAGATGGTGGTCCGCAGGCTCCGGACCGCGGGCGACGGGCGTGACGACGACCTCAGCGAGGAGGAGTGGGACCAGCTCCTGGAAGACGACATGGGGGTTGAGGAAGAGGAAGAGGACCTTTAGCCCCCCGCCGGCCCGGACTGCCCGGTCGGACCCCTCCCCCCGACCGCCGCGTGGCCCGCCTCTGCCGGAGGCGGGCCTTTGCGTGTGCGCCTGACGGGGTCGGTGTTGATGGGACCTCGGAAATAATTCTCTGGAGTTGGGCGGACGCGAGGGAAACCGGCGAGCGGCGGGGGAGACGCGAAGCGGGTTCGGCCCGGTAACCCGAGTCAATTCAGACAAGAATTGGCGGAGCGCAAACCGCCGAGACCGGGCGCCGGGCCCACGGCGTGTATGGTGCGTAGGCCGAAAAGGCAGGACTTCCGATCTGCCGCGTGGGAACGGTTAATGTTAAGATGGGGGTGCAGCGTAACGTAACGGTCGGAGTTTGCTTGCTTTGCCGGGGGTGGTGCGTGTGGGTGTCGGGCATGGTCTTCCAGACTTCCTGACTCCGCTGTTTTGGGACGTTGATCCGGCCTCCCTGCTACCTGGCCACGAGTCGTTTGTCATCGAGCGCATTTTGAACTACGGGGATATTCCGGCGATAAGGTGGATGTGGCAGAGATTCTCGGATGATGCGGTCACCGCCGTGGTGCGGAACTCGAGGCGTCTGACGCGGAAGGCGGCCACCTTCTGGGCGCTGGTGTACGATGTGTCGCCCGGCGAAGTGCGGTCGCTGGCAAAGGAGGAGTGGACAGGTGTTTCCGCAGGCCGTTCCTGAACCGGTGAGGTTGCTCCTACCCGGTCTTGCACCTGTAGTCTCCCCCGGGAGGTTCTACCTGGCGGGCGGTACTGGTGCCGCGCTGCAGTTAGGGCACCGCCAGTCCGTGGATCTGGATTTCTTCTCCCCGCAGCCGTTTGAACCGGGCGAGCTGCTGGATCGCCTGTCGGGGGTGGGCGGCGTGCAGGTGGTGCACACTGCCCCTGGTACCCTCCACATCCATGTGAACGGGGTGCGCGTGTCGTTCTTCCGGTATGCCTATCCTCTCATTGAGCCGTTGGTGAGCTATGAGGGGGTGGAGCTTGCCAGCCTGCGCGACATTTCCCTGATGAAGATTGTTGCCGTGTCTGACCGCGGGTCGCGGAAGGACTTTGTCGACCTCTATGTGATTTCCACCCGGGTCTGGCCTCTGGCGGAAGCGCTCGACAGCCTGCCGCGCAAGTTCGGCGAAACGTATTCGCTGGGGCACATTCTCCGCAGTCTGCAGTACTTCGAGGATGCCGAGCGGGAGCCCGAGTTGCGGCTTGTTGACCCCGGCATCTCGTGGCCTCAAGTCAAGAGGTTCTTCAAGGACCAGGTTTTGGCTTACACGCGCGTCCTGCGGGCGGGGGAGAGAGGTTTGGGTCTGTAAGGTGCGGCGGCGTCGGTCTGGCGCCGGGGAGGTTTTTCGGTCGGGACAACCGGGGAAAGCCGAAAAACCGTTCCGGTCCTTGACTGTCTTGAACGTGTGTCGCTGTCCCATCACCGGCGGTGGCTCCAGCGTACTGCGTGAACCGCCGGATACGGAACCGTATGTCCGGTGGTGTGGGAGGTCGGCGGGGGAGACTCCGTTAGCTACCCGATCCGGTAACCGCCGGGTGCTCTTGACATAGAATGTTTACCGGCCGTTACCTCGTGAGGTCGGGTGGTGTGGGATGGACTTGTGGACGGTGGGCAGGCTCCCGGGGCCACGGCGCGCCGGTCCGACGCTCGAGCTGTCCGCCGGCGCCGCCCGCGATCTGGAGCTCGAGCCCGGGGGCGAGGTCACCGTCAGCGCAGGCGGTCTGGGCACCCGCGCGACGCTGGTGGTGCGGTCCGGCCCTGACGCCCGCGTCCTCTGGGCCAGCCGATCGCTGCTCGAGGCCCTTCACCTCCCCGCGGGGATCAGGCTTGCCGTCTTGCGTGTTCCCGGCCCGCCGCGCGGCCTGCGCCTCGGACCGGTAGTGGGCATCTTCTGCACCCGGGGGCGGCGTTCGCTTTTCGGCGGGCAGACCCCCATCATCCGCGAGATGACCCGCCTGGCCCTCACCGTGGGCGTACTGGCGTTCGGTTTCACGCCGGGAGGGGTGGGCTGGGATCGCCGCACCGTGCGGGGATACGTGTTCCGGGGTTCCCGGGGTTGGCGGGTCGCCAGGTTCCCCTTCCCCGACGTGGTGTACAGCCGCCTGCCCAGCCGCCGCGCCGAGAGGCTTCCCCGGGTGTCCCGCACCGTCGAGCGTCTGCGGGAGCGGCTGGGCGACTGCTACTTCAACCCCTGCTTTCTCGACAAGTGGGAGACCTACCAGGCCCTCTGCCGCGAGCCCCGCATCGTTCCCCTCCTCCCCGACACGCGCCGCTACCACGGTCCACCGGGGTTGCTGGAGATGCTCGACCGCTACCCGGTGCTTTACCTCAAGCCCACCGCCGGCAGCCAGGGACGCGGCATCATCCGCCTGGTGCGCCGCTGGCCTGCAGCCTGCGCCTGGCAGTATCAGGGGGCACGCGGCATCCGCGGGGGCGAGGCGCGGACGCAGGCCGAACTCGGGCGGGCCATGGCCCGCCTCATGCGGGGGCGCCGCTACATGATGCAGGAAGGGCTGGACCTGGCCCGGGTCGGCGGCAGGCCCTTCGACGTGCGGGTGCTGATGCAGAAGGACGAGCGCGGCCGCTGGCGTCGCACCAAGGTGTTCGCACGCCTGGGGGCCACGGGAGGCATCACTTCCAACATCAGCACCGGAGGCACCGGCGAGGCCCTGGGCAGGGTGGTCCCGCTGGCGCTGGCCCGCAGCCGCCCCGCGCGCCGCCGCGAGCTGGCCCGGCGCCTGCGCGAGACCGCAAGCTGGCTTGCCCCCCTGGTGGAGCAGGCACTGGCCATGAACCTTGGCGAGCTCGGCCTGGACATCGGTGTGGACCGCCGTGGCCGGCTATGGCTGATCGAGGTCAACTCGCGGCCCTGGCGGAACGTCACCACCGAACGCGGTTCCATGGCCCTGGTGCGGCTTGCGCTGGCCCGTCCGCTGACCTACGCACGCCATCTCGCCGGCTTCGGCCCCGGGGCATCGGAGGAAGCGGGCGCGGCGGGAGAGGAGACACCGTCGTGAACGTGCCGTTGGTGGGCCTGCTTACCACGCTGGCCGCCGGGCGCGGATTCGGCGAGCAGGACTCGCTTTTCCGCTCGCTTTTGCGCTCGGCACGGGCCGAGGGTTGCCGGGCTTACGTGTTCACTCCCGAAGGGGTGGACTGGGCTTCGGGCACGGTGAGAGGATGGGTGGCGGACGGACGGCGCTGGCGCCGGGTCACCCGCCCTTTGCCCGACGTGGTGTACGACCGCATCGTGAACCGGGCCGACGCCCGCCGCCCGACGGTGGCCGAGACCGTGCGCCGGCTCAAGGAACACTGCGGTCAGCGCTACTTCAACCCGGACTTCCTGGACAAATGGCAGACCCACCTGGTGCTGGCCGCCGACCCCGGGCTGTCAGCCCACCTTCCCGAAACACGCCTGCTCACCGGCACCGAGGCGCTGACCGACCTGGCCTCGCGGCACCGGCTCACCTACCTCAAGCCCCGCGCGTCCACACAGGGCAGGGGAGTGGTCAGATTGTCCCGGCTCACTTCCGACCCCTGGGGTGCCTACCTGGTCACCACGCAGCGGCGGTCGCTTCGGGCACCGAGCGCCGCGGCCGCCCTCCGGCTCGCCGGCCCGCCGCCCGACGGCCTCGTGCAGCAGGGAATCGAGGCCTCACGTTTCCACGGGCGACCCTTCGACATGCGGGCGCTGCTGCACCGTGACGGCGGGGCCGGGTGGCGGCTGACGGCGCTGGTTGCCCGTATCGGCCGGCGCGGCGGCGTCACCTCCAACCTGCACACCGGTGGCAGTGCCCGTAGCGGCGCCGCCTTCGTCGCCGGCCTTTACCGGGGCCGGCGGGGCCGCGCCGCCCGTACCCTGGTCGCCTTGCGCGACCTGGCCCTGCGGGTTACCGGCCCGCTGGAGGCCGCCTTCGGGCGGTTCGGCGAGCTGGCGGTGGACATGGTGCTCGACGGCCGGGGCAACCCCTGGCTGCTGGAGGTCAACGCCCGGCCGGGGAGACGCGCGCTGGTGCTGGCCCGCGCCTGGAAGGCGAGGCGGCTCGCCGGCCGCCGCATCTTTCGTTACGCGCGGAGCCTGGCGGAGGTGAACGACCCATGCGGGTGAGAACGCGACCGGCCACCGCGTTCCGCGACAAGGACGGTTGCCGTCTGGTGGTGCCCGTCGCCCTGGGGAGCAGGTTCGGCCTGTCGGGCAAAGAGCGCATCATGGTACGTTTCGGCCGGTTGCAGGACCTGGTCAGCGTGGCGCTGACTTCCGAGGACGCCCACGCCTGGCTTGAGGTGCCGGGCGGTCGGAGCTCGCCGATCCCCGCCGGCCAGGAGCTTGTGCTGGGGCTCGGGGGGGAGGGCGAGTTGCGGCTGGGACCGCTGATGGGGGTGATCACCACCCATGCCGCCGGCCGGCCGCCGGTCACCGCGACCCTGGGACCGCAGAACGCCTCGTTGCGCGGCCTGGCGCTGGCCGGACGGCGGCTGGGCGCGGTGGTGCAGGTCTTTGGCCCCGAGGGCGTCAACTGGCGACGCCACGCGGTGACGGGCTATGTGTTGCGGCCCGGCGGGGCGACCTGGCGGCTTGCCCGACTGCCGTTCCCCGACGTGGTCTACAACCGCATTCCCACCCGGTCGGCCGAGCGCCGCCCGCAGGCCCGCCTGGTCTGTCGGCGGCTGCAGGCCGTGCTCGGCCGGCGCTTCTTCAACCCCGGTTTCCTGGACAAGTGGCAGGTATACCGGCTGCTGGGCCGCCAGCCGGACACCGCCCGCTATGTGCCCATCACCGTGCCGTACAGGGGATGGCGGGTGGCCCAGATGCTAAAGCGTCATCCCGCGGTTTACCTCAAGCCGCCCGGGGGCAGCCTGGGCCTGGGCATCATCCGCGTGGACCGCACCGACGGCCGCTTCCGCATCCGCCAGCAGCGCCGGCCCGGTCGCATCCGTTCGCTGGCCGCACGCGATCCCGCCGGCCTGCGCCGTCTGCTGCGGTCACTGGTAGGCCGGCGCCGCTACCTTTTGCAGCAGGGAGTGGACCTGGCCACTTTCGAAGGCCGCAGCTTCGACGTGCGGGCACTGGCCCAGAAGGACGGTCGGGGGCAGTGGACGGTCACCGGCATGGCGGCCCGCGTTGCCAGGCGGGGCGGCATCGCCACCCACGTGCCCAACGGCGGTACCCGCGAACCCGTGCCACGCGTGCTCCGCGAGGGGTTCGGTCCCGAGGAGGCACGGCGCATCCTCGTCGAGCTGGAGCAGGTGGCGCGGACGGTCGCCGCCGCGGTGGAGACGGGCTGCGGCCGTGCCCTGGGCGAGCTGTCGCTCGACCTCGCGGTGGACCGCCGGGGAAGGGTGTGGGTGCTCGAGGCGAACGCCAAGCCCTTCCGTTTCGACGAGGACGCCATCCGCGAGCGGGCCTGGGCCCGACTGGTGCTGTACGGCCGTCATCTCATAGGATTCCAGCCCTTGCTGGATGACGGGGAGGAGGCGAGCCGGCAGCCCGATGGGGGGGCCGCGCCTTGGTGAACTTGCTGTACCCGCCGGGTGATGCCACGGGGGAGCGGCTGGCCGCCCGGCTACGCGACCTGGGTCCGGGGGATCTGACCATCTGCTGGGGTCGCGGCGAAGGGCCGGAACCGGGGGTGGTGCTGAACGACCGCATGGCCCTGGACAACACGCGCGATCCCGAGCGGCTGCGCGAGGTACTGCGCCTCAACGGTGTCCGCGTCACCCGGCGCCTCACCCCCTTGCTCCCCCGGGTGCGGGGCTACCAGGTGCACCTTTGCGACCTCGAGGCGCTCGCGGTGCTCAAGCGGCACCGCCGCCGCGGGCTGCAGGAGGTCTCGGCGTCGCCGGGGTCGACCGCCGAGAAGGTGGTCCGCACGGCCGCCCGTGCGGTGTACGCCGCCGGGCTGGATTTCGCGGCGGTGGAGGTGGTCGTCCCGCCCAAGGGTTCCCCCGTCGTCCACTGGCTGGATCCCGCTCCACGGGTTGAGGGCAACCTCTTGGAGGCCTGGGCGACGGCGCTGGGATCCCTTGCCCTACGCCATCTGGCGGCCGCGGAGGCCCGTCGCCAGGGGCGGCAGCCCGTCTCCGCCCTGCCGCTCTTGCTGGGGGCAGACCCCGAGTTCATGCTGCAGGACACCCAGACCCGCAAGATGGTGGCGGCCTCGGTCTTCTTCCCGCGCCAGGGCAGCGTGGGGTGCGACGACCGGGTGCTGCGCCGGGCGCCGCGTCCCGCCTTTCCGCTGGCCGAGGTGCGCCCCCACCCGCACTCCTGCCCCGAGGAGCTGCTGCGGGGTATCCGTGGCGCGCTCCGCCGCGCGCTGGAACTCGCCCCCTACCGCAACATCAAGTGGCTCGCGGGCAGCATGCCCTTTCGCGGCTTCCCCATAGGCGGCCACATCCATTTCGGCAACCTGCGCCCCACCACGTCGCTCCTGCGGGCGCTGGACAACTACCTGGCGGTCCCGGTGATGCTGGTGGAGAGGACGGAAACCGCCCGCCGTCGCCGCCGCCGTTACGGCTTCCTGGGCGAGTACCGCTTGCAGGAGCACGGCTTCGAGTACCGCACCCTGTCGAGCTGGCTGGTCTCCCCGGCGGTGGCGCGGGCGGTGCTGTCGCTGGCCCGCCTGATCGCACTGGACGCCGACCTGCTCCGCCGGCGCCCCCTCACCTCGCTGGAAGCCCAGCGTGCCTTCTACCGCGGCCGCAAGTCCTACTTCCGTCCGCTCTTTCCCCGGCTCTGGGCCGACCTCGAGTCGCTCCCCGCCTACGCCGCCTGCGCCTCGGAAGCGGAGCCCCTCCGGCGCCTGGTGCTGCGCCAGCGCCGCTGGAACGAGCAGGCCGACCTGCGCCGGCAGTGGAAGCTACCTATACCTTCGGCACAATGGCATCCGACCGAACGTGCCGACGGCGCTTGAAGTCACCCCGGCGGACGCCACACCATCAGCCGCGTGCCTACCACCATTAGCGCCGCACCCACCAGGCGCACCCAACTCGCCGGCACCTTCTCCACTCCAAACAGGCCGAAGTGGTCTACCACCACCCCGGTTGCCAGCTGCGCGGTGAGGATGACCGACACCCCCAGCGCGATGCCGGTTCGCGCCAGGGCGTAGGCCACTCCGGCGATGATGGCCACGCCCAGGATGCCGCCGAGCAGCGAATACCACGGGGCACCCGCCAGCCCCGCCAGCTTGCGGGGCCTGCCCCACACCAGGTAGGCGAGCAGCCCGGCGCCCAGCCCGGTGACCTGCACCACCATCACCATTCCGGGAACGTCCACCCGCTTGCCCAGCACGGAGTTGAAGGTGCCCTGGAAGGTCATGGCCAGGCCGCTCAGGGCGGCCGCCGCCACCGCCAGGAGCATGCCCCGGCCCAAGCGCGCCCCTCCTCTGCCCCTAGTGTCTCCCGTCCCGCCGGGCCGGAATCAGCTTCCGCCCGGAAGCCGTCGCCGTCGAGAAGGCGCCGCCGAACAGCCACCTTTGCCGTCCGATGTCAACCCCCAGGTCGGGGAGGATGAGATAGCGGATTTCCCGGGAACGGCGCGGCCGGTACATCTCCTCACCCCCTACCAGCGTTGCCCAAATCCACCCCCGCTTATCCCGCTTCGCGGCAGGAGAAGCTGTCATCGAACCGGAACCATCACCCAACTCCGAACCGAGGAGGAAAGAGCATGACTCGCTTCCGCGAGGTATCGGGACGGGACTGGCTGGCCACGCTGCTTGTGTTGGGGCTTTACGTGAGCGCGCTGATCCTGGGTCTGCTCTTTCTTCTGCCCGCCTTCTGGTACGTGTGGATTCTCCTGCCGGTGGCAGGCCTTCCCTTCCTCGTCAGGTGGCACCACCGGAACTTCGGCTACCGGTGTGCGGCCTGCGGGCACGAGTTCGAGATCAGCGCCTGGGTCGACTTCATCAGCCCGCACGGCATCGGCGGGGGTGGCTGGAAGTGGCTCGAGTGTCCCGGTTGCGGGCGCCGGACACGCGCAACCGTGCTCAGGAAAACCGACGACGGATAGCCCGCCGACCAATCAGATGGAGGTACCGCTATTGCCCCAATCACCCCGATGGTATTCTCATGACCCGGCACGCATCGAGCCGTCCCGCTTCGCCCGCCGGCTCGGAGCACGGCAGGCGGTGTTGACCTTCTCGCCGCCTTCATACCGTGCCGTGCTTGAGGCCCTGGGGATGGGCGAGCTTGCACCCGCCGAGCGCGTGACCGGTGCGTTCGAGGTGCGCGTCCGCCCGCCCGTGGCCGTCTGCCATGCCTACTTCGGCAGCCCGGCCGCGGCCATGCTGGCGGAGGTGCTGATGGCCTCGGGTGTCGGCCGGCTCTTGATGCTGGGAGAGGCGGGCTCGCTTTCGCCCGCTTGCCGCATCGGCAGTCTTGTGCTGCCCACCTGGGGGATCCGCGAGGAAGGCACGTCCTACCACTACCTCCCACCTGAGGCCGACCCCTTTCCCGACGTGATGGTGCTCGACGCCCTTCGCCGTCGCCTCCCCCCTGACTCCTGGCGGGAAGGGGGAGTGTGGACGGTGGATGCCCCCTTCCGCGAAACGGTGGACAAGGTGCGCGAATACGCCTCCCGGGGAGCGGTCTGTGTGGAGATGGAATGCACCGCGCTGATGGCGGTGACCGCCTACCGCAAGGCGAGCTTCGGCGCGGTGCTGGTCATCACCGATGAGCTGTTCGGCGAGGAATGGGCAGAGGGGTTCACGAGCGAGGTGGTGCAGCGCTCTCGCCTGCTGGCCGCCCAGGCCTTGGCCGCGGTGTTGGGCGAGGGCGCCTGAGGCGGCCGATAACTCACCCGCCTCTCAGCAAACGGCCTTTACTCCAGTGGTGTGGCATTAGGCACGGTTCCGCCGGTAGAGGTGGGTCAAGCTCAGGACGGCCACCGCCAGGAGCATGCCCCGGCCCAAGTCTCCCCCTAGTGTCTCCCGTCCCGCCGGGCCGGAATCAGCTCCCGCAGCACCGCCCGCCG
>DYFO01000071.1 GCA_020725145.1 Symbiobacterium thermophilum | reverse complement strand
GGGGTAGCCAGAAGCTACCCCTCCAAAGGGGGCGCAAAGCCAAGTGGCACAAGGGGTTCCGCGGCTTTCGGGGGCTCAACTTCCGTCTAGGCATGCCAAACGCTTGCTCGGAGGGAGTTGAACCAGGGGACGCCCCCGTGCGTTGCTCAAGGCATGAAGAGACCCTGAGACAACGTGCCGGTGGCCCTTCCTCGAAGATTTGGCCCATTCCTCACACCTCCGTTGCTCAAGCCTGACTGGACACCAGCGAGTTCTCCGCGTCGGTATTCGCTTCGGAGAGGCACGTGGCGCAACGATCCACTGGCGTTCGCTGGCAGGAGCTAGCGCTTCCCTGTGCGAAGATATCGAATTGCGACATGGCCCGAGGCCGGAACCAGCACAAGTCGACACGGCCGTGGGTGGAACCACCCGGGGCCGCCGGCCCATGCAAGCCGAGTTGCTAGATGAAGGAGGCATAAGGGTGCCTTCTCTGTTGGTCATGATCCCCGCGTACAACGAAGAAGGTAACATAGGCCGCGTCATCCGGGAGATCGGTCACGATGTCTCCAACTGCTCGATCCTTGTGTTGAACGACGGCTCGACGGATGGAACGGCTCAGGAGGCACGGGACCAGGGAGCAGCGGTCATATCTTTGCCCTTCAACATGGGCATTGGAGCATGTGTCCAGACCGGATTCAAGATCGCAGAGCGGTTGGGCTATGAGTTTGCCATACAGGTCGACGGTGATGGCCAGCATGTTGCCGGGGAAGTGGCGACGCTTCTCTCGCCGCTGCTCCGTGATGAGGCCGACGTGGTGATAGGCTCGAGGTACATGAACTCGTCGGGGTATCGTGGCCCTATCGCACGCAGGATAGGGTCGGCCTTCTTCTCGGCGTTCATCAGCGCGGTATCGGGCCAAAGGTTCACCGATGCGACGTCGGGATTTCGAGCCTACAACCAGAAGGCACTAGCATTCCTTGCGCGGCATTATCCCAGCGACTACCCAGAGGTGGAGGCGGCACTGGCGCTGGTGCGTCAGGGCTTCAAGGTGGTCGAAGTACCGGTGCGCATGAGGGCCCGAGGACACGGCCGATCATCCATAACCGCGGTGCGTGCGGCCTATTACATGGTAAAGGTGTTGCTGGCACTCACCGTTGCTCTGGTCAGGAAGCCGCCGAGGGGGGCGACGTGATGGACTTGAGGCTGCGGATTACAGTGATGCTCTCTGCTCTGGCATTCACAGGCTACACGATCGAGCTCATACGGCGTCACAAGCTCAGGGAGGAGTACGCCCTTTTGTGGCTGGGCCTGGGGGGCCTCATGCTGACGTTAGCGGTGTTCAGGGATTTGGTCGACGTCGTCGCCAAAGTGCTGGGAGTTGCGTACCCTCCGTCGGCACTGTTCATGGTAGCATTGTACGGAGCCTTGTTTGGCTTTCTTCACATGTCGGTCGTGCTCTCGGAGCAGAGCGACAAGATCAGGACGCTCGCACAAGAGGTGGCCATGCTGAGATACGAGGTGTCGTACGATAAGGCGGTCCACGAGGTGGCCGTCTCCAAGGAGAATAAGGACAATGCATAGGAACCTTGCGCTGATCGGCGTGTGCATCCTAGTGGGTGCGGCAGCTCAGCTTCTACTCAAGGCGGGGATGAATCGTCACGGCCCCATAAACCATCTGGACCTGGCAACGCTGGTCAGCGTCTTCACCAACCCTCGGGTAGTGCTGGCGATCGTGGCCTACGGCGTATCCAGCTTCACGTGGATCATCGTGCTGTCGCGGGTTCCGCTGAATCTCGCCTATCCCCTCCTCACCCTATCAACGGTCACGGTAGCCATCGCCGCAACACCCGTGCTCAAGGAGCCCTTTACGTGGCACCGGTTTGTCGGCACGCTGCTGACTGCAGGGGGGGCGTGGCTCATTGTCCGGAGCTACTAGAAGTTGGACCTGTAGGGTCTACACCGAAACCGACAGGGCAACGATGCTTGAGCTGTTCCGCAGGAACTACGGAACACTGGACATTGCTACCGAGGAGTACTTCGACTGGCAATACGGGCAAAACCCTGCGGGCAAGGCCGTGATATGGCTCGCCGAGGACCGGGTAACGGGCGAACTGGCCGGGCAGTACGTGGTGATCCCCGCACGCTACCTCTACAACGGCCAGACGATCCTCGGTTCGCTCTCGTTGAACACCCTCACCGACGCCCGGTACCGCGGACAGGGTGTGTTCACAACCCTTGCTCGCGCGCTGTTCAACACATGTGAGGAGCTCGGGCTGGCCTTTACAGTCGGGTTCCCAAATCAGAACTCATACCCCGGCTTCGTTAACAAGCTGGAGTTTGTGGATATCGGCGAGGTGCCGCTGCTAATAAAGCCGATCCAGGCGGCCCGCCTGGCCAGGAGACGAATACCCGGGGTGATGGGCGTTCTGGGCGGACTGGCGGCCGGAGTTCTCCAGCCGCTTGCCTTCCCACCTGCACGGGCTGATGGTACGGTACGGGTTGCCCCCCTGTCCAACTGCGCGTGGTCCGCCGCTGCCTTCTGGGAGCGGGTTGCCGGCAAATACCCGTTGATGCAGGTGCGTGATCCCGCGTTTCTGGAGTGGCGTTACCTGAAGTCCCCCACACGCAGTTACCGATTGCTTTCAGCTCATGTAGGCGACGATATCGCCGGCATCGCCGTAGGCAGGGGAGTGGAGCTGTACGGTATGAGGTGCGGAATGGTCGTTGATCTGCTGGTTGTTCCCGGACCCCACGGGGAGGCAGCGGGCAGAGCCCTGTTGGCGAACTTGGAGGCAGGGTTTCGAGCCGAGGGAGCTGAGCTTCTGGGTGCCTTGATGTTGCGGCACACCCAGGAGTTTCAGCTGCTTCGCTCCGCCGGGTTCCGTGTGTGCCCCGAGCGTTTTAAGCCGCAGCCCTTTCCCGTCATCTGGCGGAGTCATTCGCCGGGCATTTTCCCACCGGCCAAGGAGGAGTGCTTCCTGACCATGGGGGATTACGATGCCGTCTAGCACCGCAGTTACCAACTGCCTTACGATCGATGTTGAAGAGTGGTATCACAGTGCGTTCCTGAACCGTCAGATACCCCCAGCCGTGTGGGATGACCAGCCGTCGATCGCCCAACCGGGTGTGGAGCGAGTGCTCAGGCTGCTTGACCGCTACCAGACCAGGGCGACATTCTTCATCCTCGGCTACGTGGCAGCGCGGAATCCGTCGCTCTGTGCACGGATCGCCCGGGAGGGACACGAGGTCGCCACGCATGGGTACTGGCACGGTCTCGTAGCGGGTGACCATCCTGACGACTTCAGAGAAGATGTGCTGATGAGCATTGAAGCTATCCAAGAGGCTACCGGCTGCGTGCCAAGGGGCTACCGAGCTCCGGTCGCTTCGCTGACCTACGACACCCTATGGGCGTTTGACGTCATGCGGGACCTGGGGATCGTATACGATTCCAGCGTCTACCCGACAAGAAACCTCGTCTTTGCCGGTATGCCGGACGCGCCGCGGACACCCTACACGGTCAGAGGCGTCAAGGAGGTGCCCCTTTCCGTGGCTGATTTCTGTGGAGTGCGCGTCCCATTCAGCGGAGGGTTTTACCTGAGAGCCTTTCCGTTTCGGCTCTATCGCCGATTCATACGCCAGGAAAACCAGGCAAACCGCCCGGCAATCATCTACCTCCATCCCTGGGAATTCCACCACGACTTCCCCCGCGTGGCGCGGAACTTGGCGGGTCGGATCGTGCACTACACCAACCTTGAGAGCACGGAACCCAGACTCTGCAAACTGCTTGACGAGTTCCGATGGGGAGCGATCGAGGATGTTGTCTTCCCCGACCTCCCACACGCGTCTGCGACCTGCAATCCGTGAGAAGCTTGGCCGCCCGAAACCGGTTCCACTACCCCTTTCCGTACCCCGCAGGATTCGCCTGCAGCCAACACAGCGCGGTTCTCACGATGGTCTCCAAATCCGAGTACCGCGGCCGCCAGCCAAGCGCCTCTTGGGCGCCCCCCGTGGCGGCGACCAGCGCGGGGGCGTCTCCGGGGCGCCGCGGCTGCACGCGGACCGGCAGCTTGCTGCCCGAGACGCCTTCGACCATCCTGATCACTTCGTACACGCTTGCGCCGGTGCCCGACCCGAGGTTGTAGACTCCGCTCTGGTGTCCACGGGACAACGCTTTAACCGCAAGGACATGGGCTGCAGCGATGTCGCTGACATGCACGTAATCCCTTATGCAAGTTCCGTCCGGTGTGGGATGATCCACGCCGTAGATCTCCGCTTCTCCGGAAGGGCGCAGGGCGGCGGCTACCAACCTGGGTATGAGGTGGGTCTCCGGCCGATGGTCCTCCCCAAGTTCCCCTTCGGGATCGGCGCCGGCGGCGTTGAAAAACCGGAGGCAGAGGTACCTCAAACCGTGGGCACGGCGGAAGTCTTCGAGTACCTGCTCAAAGAACAGCTTGGTGCGACCGTAAGGGCTGACCGGGCATGCCGGATGGTCCTCAGAGATGGGCATCACTTCCGGGTCCCCGTACACCGCCGCTGAGGAAGAGAACACGAACTCGCGCACCCCCAGGTTCACCAGGGTCTCCAGCAGTAGCAGAGGGCGGCGGACATTGTGCTCGTAGTAAAGCTCGGGTCGAGATACCGACTCGGGGACCGAGCATCTGGCCGCGAAATGGATCACACAGCGTACCCGGTACCGCCCGACCAGATCCCGTAGCACCGCGGCGTCGGCCATGTCGGCAACCACCAGTGGCACGCCGAAGCGAACCGCCTCGCGATGTCCCGAGCTCAGGTCGTCCAGGCAGATGCTCTCATATCCGGCTCTAACCAGAGCTTTCAGCGTGTGGCTGCCGATGTAACCTGCCCCGCCGACTACCAGGATGGTCATGCGCTTTCCTCCTCGGGCGCAGAGCGACCCCGTTTTCACGTACCATCATAGCCTCGAGCCCGGTCCGTTGCTCCCATGCTTCGCCGTATGGCTTTCCGGCGCCTCCCCGCTAGAGAGCACCCACCCGTTCGCACCTGCCGCGGCAGCTTCCCCCCACAGCTTACATATAATCCCTCAAGAGCCGGGAAGACTAGCCGGCAGCAAAGCGGAAGGGGGGTTGTCAAGCTTGGCCGCTACCACGCTTCCCCGTGCCCGGAGAAGGCGAAACCTGTGGTCTCCGGCTACCGAGGCCCAGCTCTGGGCCAGGATAAGCCAGCGGGAGAACCGCCCCATTTCCGGGGTAATAAGGGAATTCTGCCGCGAGACGGGAATGTCCTATCACACCGCGCGCGCCAAGTACTACCGTCGCCTGCGGGCGGGTACCGAGCCCGCTCCGACGGACACCGTGCTTGAGGATCTGGCGGCGTTCCTGAGGGACGCCTCGGGCCTGCCCGGCGTCAACCTCGGCGGGCTGATAGGGGGTCTTAGGACGCTGGCCGCGCTGGCGATGGCCGCGGACGGACTCGGGCGTGAACGCGAGGAACTGGGCCGGAGGCTGGCCGACCTCGAGCGACGTCTGGGGCTCCTGAAGGAGCAACACCGCGAGCTTGGCGCCATGGTGGCCGAGTTCGCCGGCCAGACCAGCATCGACAAGGTCACCGGGCTCGAGGAGTTCACCCGGCGGCTGCAGGCGGCACTGGACCGCTTGGGGCAGGTGCTGCTTTAGGCGAGTGCCGAGGAAAAACAGAGCCCGGCCAATCGCGGACGGCTTACGGGTGCAACCGGCCGAAGCCAAGAGCTTGCTTGCGAGGGTCGTCGGGAAGCCCTACGTATTCTCCTGGCTCAAACCAGGTGCCCCATGGGTGTGTAGTCGGCCGGGGCGGCGCCTGCCCGGTAGCCTTCCTCAGCAGGCGGGCGAGCATGGAAGCGGCGTAGGCGTAAGCTTCCCGGAGTCGGCGGCAGTGTTCTTTTAGCCATCTGAGCTTTTCACGATGAGACGGGAAGTTTCGCAGGTCCTCAACGATCGCTTCCAGACCGTTCACATAGTGCCCAAGATCGGCGATGTCTTGCAACGGATCGGAGGACCCTTGCGCCCCTCCCGGTGCCGGCTCGGCGCTTGCCGACGCGAATGCTGAAAGTTGGGTGATGTCGTGCACGAGGGCCCGGGCCGTCTGGATGCGCCCGGCGATCGACGGATGCTCCTTTGGATCAAGGGCCGCCAGCTGTCGGACGTCCCGGGCGACCCAGCCGGAGTGAAAGACCTCGCAGTCGAACGCCGTGCTCCCGAAGGATACCCGGTGGAAGCTCCAGATCGGAAGACCGAGATCGGAACCCGCCGGGTTATCAGCGTACTCGAAGGTCACCTCAGGACCTTCGTCCACCCGTAGCCTGATCACCCTGCACTGCTCGTCCCTTTCGATCGCCCAAGCCACCGGCGGCGGGACGTACACCTCCGCCCTGGCCGCCTGGTAGGAATCGGCAAAGAGGCGAACGAAGCTACCCCCCGGTACCAGCGACCAGTGCTCGGCCTGAAAACGGCGGGGCCCGGCGGTCGGCACCGCGCCCGGCCGGAGGAACACCCGCTCGATATCCTCGTAGGTTGCCAGGGCATCGGCCAGCACACGTCTTCCCGCGGCCAAGCCACCG
>DYFO01000070.1 GCA_020725145.1 Symbiobacterium thermophilum | reverse complement strand
ATCCCTTGACAAAACCATACCGGCGGGGTTCACCTACATTCGGTTGACACGGACCCCAGACAAGATGAGACTTGACCGCGCTGTATCAATATGGTAGATTGTGTAACAATGTATTAATGCGGTAAACCGTATTGGTGGTTCGGCGGCGCCAAGCATCCGACATGGAAGGGCCACTCCTCGCGCGGGCAGTGATCGCTCTGTCACAGGAGGTGCAACATGGGCATGCTGAAGAAGGTCGCAGCTGCGGTGTTGTTTGTCCACCTGTTGTTAGTGACGCTGCCCCCGGCGGGTCTGCCGCCCGTCGACCACACCTTCATCCTCCCGACGTAACATGTCAGCAACTGGTTAGGTCGTGTGTGCTGCTTGGCGCTGCCCCAGCCCTGATCGGCTGACCAGGAAAAGGGGGCGAACGCGGCTTTGACTTCCGGCCGCGAGGTGCTGGGGATCGGGTTGGGGCTTGCCTTCCTCCTGGGGGTGCTAGCCGCTGCCTTGCAGGGCATCAACCTTGGTGAAGGTTCGGACCTGCCAGGTGCAACCTCGACCCCAGGGGAGGGCATCGGGACTCGCGGGGCAAATTGGTCTGCCCCCGGCCTGTGGGCCCTTGGAGTTTTCGTGCTGGCCGTTGCGGCAGTCGCCTTGCTGAGCGGAGAAAGCCGCCGGGAGGCCTTTTTACGCCTGGCGGCCGGGCTGTTGCTGGTCGTCGGCCTTTTGGCAGTGCTTCCGTTGTCAGCCCTTTCACGGAAGGGACTTCGGTCGCCGGGCAGTTCGGATGGCGTACCGGTCTTTACCCCGGCGCTGCCTTCCGCGGCGCGGCCAGACGCTCTGTTCGAGCTTCCCCCGTGGGCAGCCTCGCTGGCGATCCTGACCCTGGCCGTAGTGGTTGCCAGGTGGGCCTGGCGGCGCGGGGGTCGCGGTCGCGAGACTTTCTCCCTGGAGCGGGAATCACGGCCTCTGCCGGTTGCCGATTCACCGGCGCCCCGGCCGGGCGTTCCCGCGGCGGGGATCGTGCCGCTGTGCTGGGCGCGCATGGTACGGCTGCTTTCCGGGAGGAGCGGCGTGACCCTCGCACCGTCGGTCACTCCGAGGGAGTTCTGCGAAAGCCTAGAAGCCAGGGGTTTCCGGGAAGCCGCCGTCTGGCGACTCACGGAGCTCTTCGAGGAAGTGCGCTACGGGGCCTGCGATGACCGGTCACGGCGCGAGGAGGCCCTGACCGCACTCGCTAGCCTGGAAGAGAAGTACGGACCGCCGCAGTCCGAGCGGGACGGGCCATGATCGAACTGCTCATGCGGCCCGTAGCTTGGCTTGACGCGCTCCCCCGCGCCTTGGTGTGGAGCGCGGTCGTCGCGGCCGGCGCCGCTGCCGGTTGCCTTGCCCTGGCGGGTTGGCGGCCGACCGCGCCCCCGCCACCCGAACATCCTGATCCTTGCCCCGATCCCCTGGAGGCGCTGGGGGAGGTCATCCGGGCCGCTGAAAGCTCTCCCACGGCGCGGAGCGACCTGGCAGCCCGGCTCCTGCAAGCGGCCGTGGTCTTCTGGCCGCCCCCGCGCGACGCCGCCCAGGGGCCGGTGCCCGACGCTTGGTGGCACGACGCTCCGGCCCTTGATGCCGTGCTTGGGGCCTGCCCCGGTGTGCCCCCCGGAGACTACCGGGCGCAGCTGGCGCAGGCGCTGGCCGAACTGGAAGCTTGCGCGGAAGGAAGACGGAGATGAACTGCCGGGAAGTTGCGGCAACGGGCAAGGACATCATCGACGAGGTAGAACGGGCCATCGTAGGCAAGCGGCCGGTGCTGGAGATGATTCTGGCGACGGTGCTCGCCGGCGGTCACGTGCTGCTGGAGGACTTCCCGGGCGTCGCCAAGACCCTGGCCGCCCGGAGCTTCGCCCGAGTGCTGGATCTTAGTTTCAAACGGATACAGTTCACACCCGACCTGCTACCGGCAGATATCGTGGGCGGCCAGGTCTTCCAGCGTGATGGGGCCGCAGGCACCTTCTCCTTCCGGCCGGGACCGCTGTTCGCCCAGGTCGTGCTGGCCGACGAGATCAACCGCGCCACCCCCAAGACGCAGTCGGCACTGCTGGAGGCCATGCAGGAGGGGCAGGCCACCGTGGAGGGCGAGACCCACCCCCTTCCGCAGCCTTTTGTCGTGCTGGCCACCCAGAATCCCATCGAGTACGAGGGGACCTTTCCGTTGCCCGAGGCACAGCTGGACCGGTTTATGGTGCGGCTCCGGCTGGGGTACCCAGATCCCGACCAGGAGGTGGAGATCCTCAATCGCAGGCTGGGACGGCGCGCCGAAGAGGTGGTTCTGGGACGGGTGGCGGACGCGGGCACGGTGCTGGCGATGCGGGAGGCCGTCGAGGGCGTGTACGTGGATCCCGCTTTGCTTGGGTACATCACTGACCTCGTTGCCCGTACGAGAAAACATCCTGCGCTGGCCCTGGGGGTGAGCCCCCGGGGCACGCTGGCCCTGCTCCAGGTCGCCCGCGCCCGTGCCGCGTTGGCCGGCCGGGACTTCGTGATCCCCGATGACGTCAAGGCGGCGGCCGTCCCCGCCCTGGCGCACCGCCTGATCCTTTCGCCCGACCTGTGGACCCGCGAGGTACGCACCGACGACGTCATGGCCGAGATCCTGGAGCGAACACCGGTGCCCAGGGCCGGCCCGGGTCCGGGTGCCTAGCATGGTGGCGAAGATCCGCACCGAGCTATACTGCCTGCTCATCCTGCTGGCGGCCGGGTTCGTTTTCTTGCAGCCCGGACCGGTGCTGTTGGCCGTGGTGCTGGTAGCCCACCTGACCATCGGGCTGTACCTTGCGCGGCCGCGAGAGCCCCTGCTGCGGGCCGGCCGCCGGCTGTCCGCAGGAACGCTGTTCGAGGGCCAGACGCTGGAGGTTCGGGTGGACCTCGAGAACCTCGGCCCCGACCTGGAGGTGGTGGCTATGCGGGACGCCCTGCCTTCCGGACTCCTGCGGGAAGAGGGCGAGACGCACGCCGTCGCCCGGTTGCCAGGTGGGGCGAAGCTGAGCCTCTGCTACGCCGCGCGGGTCAGACGGGGCCGGTATCGGATGCCGGCCGTCCACGTAGTGGTGCGGGACCTCCTGGGTTACTGGACCTGGCAGGGCGAGGTGGCCTGTCCGGCCACGCTCACCGTTCTGCCCCGGAGCCAACCCCTGCCGGGCATGGCCATCGGTCCCCGCCGGACGCTCGCGGTCCCGGGAGCCGCCCGCTCCCGCCGCGGCGGTTCGGGTACCGAGTGGTTTGGAACCCGCCAGTACCGGCCCGGCGACCCCATCCGCCGGGTTCACTGGAAAGCGGTGGCCCGGTGGGACAAGCTGGCGGTCGTGGAGTTCGAGGAGGAGCGGGCCGCAGACGTGATGGTGGTGCTGGATGTTCGCCGGCAGGCTTACCCGGCTGCGGACGGCGAGGACCTGCTGGACGCGGCGGCCCGCGTCACCGCCGCCCTGTGCGACGCCCTCCTCCTCCAGGGCCACCGCGTGGGGCTCCTGTTCTATGGCGCGTACCTCGACTGGGTGTTCCCCGGTTACGGCCGCCGCCATGCGCTCCGCTTGAAGCGTGAGCTGGCCCGCGCCCGGCTGGGCACGTCGGTGGTTTTCGAGCGGCTAAGCGGCCTGCCCGTGAGGCTGCTCCGGCCGGGATCCCAGGTGATGCTCGTCTCCCCCCTGGTGGCCGGCGATGAAGAGGATCTGGGCAGGCTGGCCGCCTGCGGCTACCAGATCATGGTGCTGGTTCCGGAAACAGCGTCCTCACCCCCGGGCATGGACCGCCCGGAGCTGGCCCTGGCTTCGCGGCTGCTGGCCCTGGAGCGCAAGGCCATGGTGCGGCGGCTCAGACTGGCTCACGTCCGGCCGGTGGTCTTGGACACCTCCCTTCCTCTTGCCCCCCAGCTCAGGGCTGCCTGGAGGCGCTTGCGGTGGCGCTGAGCGCACTGGCGTGTCTCGGCGCCTGCCTGCTGGTGTGGGCCGGCACGGGCCCGGCGGTCGAGCCGTGGTGGCCTCTGCTACCGGGCGCCTTCCTCGCCTGGGTGGGCGGTCTGACCCTGAAGCGAACCGGCTGGTTCAGGACGGCGATGTACCTGATGACCGTTCTGGCAGGCCTGACGGTGGTGGGCGGGAGAACCTCCGCCGGGCTGGCCGCCATGGCCCTGGCGCTGTGGGGCTGGGACCTGGGGTGGCTGGTGCTGGTCGGCGGTGGCGTGGCGGGTGCCCGGCGGCAGTTGCCGATGCGGGTCGGAGTGTTCAAGGCCGCAGGCACGGTCGTAACGGCTGTCGCCGTGGCCTTCGGGTTCAGTCGACTGACAACGGTCGTTCCCTTCTGGGGGCTGGTGGCGGGCGCCCTGGTTGCCTGGACCGGCGTGGTGCTGCTGATCCTCACCGTTCGCCGGATGGCCGGGCCCCAGTCGGATGACCGCGCGCGGGCGAGGTGAAGACTCAGCACTCGCCCTGCCCGCCTTCCCCAAGACCTCCAGTGTCGTGTTGCCGAGATGTGGTTCCAGCGAAGCGTTGACCTGTCGTGTTGCCGTGAATCGGCACCTCTGGGCCGGCGTAGTCGACGAACAGCTTCTCCCCAGCACGGTGACTGTGCCGCAGCACCACGTCCAGTTTCCTGCGCCAGCTGGCATAATGCGCACAGAACTGCGAGTACTGGTAACCGTCGGGGTGCCTCTGCTTGTACTCCATCCACAAAAGCTCAAGGGTGACCCCCTTGTGCCGCCGCAGCTCGGTATCAATCTGGTTCCAGTCAGGTTCCGGCCGCTGCCGCATCCGACCCTGATTGCCTGGGTACAGCCGCCGCTCAAGCTCGGCGTCGTCCAGCGCCTCCGGCAAGGGCCAGCTCAACCCCGCCTGCTGGGCCCGGCGGAGCACATCACCTGCAGTCGTGTGCCCGATCCCCAGACTCTGGGCAACCTCCCGGAGGCTCCGCCCTTGCCCCCATGCGAGCCGAAGCACTTCCCTGATCTTGCGCATCGACAACCTCCGTCTTGCCAAGGCTTCCATCTCCTCGTCCTCTCGGACGAGCTGGTTCGACGTCCTCCGCCTTGGCACCATGCTGTCGCCGCGCCGCTTCGCCCTGTACGGGATGCCCGGAATGCCTGTCCGCTTTCGTCCGGAATCGCTGTACGGGACTTTCCGGAACTGCTGTCCGCCTTCAGCCCGGAATCACTGTCCGGGATTTATCGGAATGGGTGTACGTTTTGGGCCGGAATCCGCAGCTGGAGTGAGGAGGGGGTCAAAATGACTCCATGAGGGCCAGAAGGGGGGTCAAAGGCGGGGGAGCCCAAAAGGGGCCCGTCAGCGCGGTCGGAGGATGACCTGTGTCTGCGCAAGACTCGCCCCCAAGGAGGCCCCCGGGGCATTTTCCGGGGGGCTTCCCACATCCCTTAGCACAGGGGGGGACGCCAGAACACAAGCGGCTCCCCAGAAAATAAGCGAAGGTTGTTATGCGGCTGCGGGTTTCCTCCTCCTTCGACCGGGTTGCAGTGCAGGTTCCGCGCCCTGCCATTTGCATCCTTTTGCCGGTGGCCCCGGCGGGGCCATGGGCGGCTCCCTCGAAAGTACGCCGGCCGTCTTTCTCCATCGGTGGCCACGATGAATCGTCGTGAGGAACTGCCACGAAAACAGAGTCCGCCGGCGGCACTAAGGGGAGCCGACCTCGTCACCAGCCGCTTACCTGATTGTTCAGCGCCAGTACCCCGTTTCCATGCTTCGTGGTGCCCCGAGGGGCATGACTGTCTCTGTTGCTGCCGCACACTTCGTTCCTGAGCCCGTTGCTCCCCGTACTCCAGCGGCGTGAGATATCCAAGCACCGAATGCCGCCGACGGTTGTAAAACCCTCGATGTAGGGGACGATTGCCGTCTTGAGTTCTTGGCGCGTGGACCAGCGCTGCCGACCCAGGAGCTCGGTCTCAAGGGCCCCATAGAAGCTCTCGACGACCGCGTTGTCCACGGCATCCCCGGCCGAGCCCATTGAGCCCACGAGCCCTGCTTCCTCCAGCCGCCGGCTGAACGCCCGCGAGGTATACTGCGCGCCATTATACACAATCCCCCAGCTCCGCCCCGAACACGAAGGAAACCGAAAGGGAACCCACTTCCCCGGTGCCGACGCAGAGCACCGCTCCAAGACCGCTACCGTCCCACATCTACCACATCAGGCTCCACGAAACCACTCCCAGAACTGTTCGCGGCTGATCTCAGCGTACTTCAGGATCTTGGCGAGCTTTTCGGGATACACAGCATGCCCGGGGTGGTGGTGAACCGTGAAGCTCTTGCCGCTCCGCGTCTTCCCCACAATAACAGGTGAGCCTTCGCCCCGTAACTCTTGACAGAACCGCCGGAGAAGGCTCACCAGCTCGCGGTAACTAAGTTCAGGCAGGGAAGCCAACTACCCCACCTCCACCACCACCCGACGCTTCCCCAACAACTCCAGTTCGCCCCCGTATTCGGAAATGAGCCTCCTTATTGCCTCCTTGAGGTTAGCCAACGCCTCCTGTTCAGTCGCCCCGCTGGCGACCGCCCGCAACTCGTCGCACGACGCCACGTACTCATGTGGCGTTCTCTCCACCGTGACTACGAAAGGTACTCCCACTGGTAACCACCCCACCACCATCATTGTATCACCCCTTTCGCAATCCTCAACCCCGCAGCGACAACAGTGCGTGTAAAGCACCGGTAGGCAACCCCGTCGGTGTCATGCCGGAACCT
>DYFO01000069.1 GCA_020725145.1 Symbiobacterium thermophilum | reverse complement strand
TGGAGGCGACCTTCTTGACCGACGGGGTGACGCTCGAGAGGGGGAACTGAAGCCCGGAGAGCCTTGCCCGCCGCCGTCGGCGGGTATAAAATGGCTTCGGTGACAGCGCAAGCGAGGTGAGGGAATTGGGCGAGGCGAGCTGGCAACTCCCGCGGGAGACGGTAGGGGATCTGGCCTACGCCCTCCTGCGCGAGAGCGGTCGGCCCATGCACTTGCGAGATCTGATCGCCGCCATCGCCGCCCGCGGCCTGGTGCAGGCATCCGGGCCCGCCCGGCTGGCGGCGCTCATCCACACCGAGATCAACCTCGACAGCCGGCTTCAGCACCTCGGCGGCGGCTTGTGGGGGCTCAAGTGCTGGTCCCCGCGCCGTCCCCGCTCGGAGGCCGGCGCCGTGACGGGTTCGCGCCGCCGCCAAGGCTGGGTGCCCGACGCGATGGGGCCGGCCGCCGCGGAGGAGATCGACGACGAACCCGTCGACCGCGATCTCCAGGGCTACGCCGACGACGGTTGGCCGGACGAGGGCGAACGCTGGGAGGAATGACGGGGTCGCGCCGCCGGTAGGCTAGCTCCCGGAAGGAGGACGGCTTCCCGTGGAGGTTCCGGGGCAGCTCTGGGCGGAGATCGACCTTGACGCCATCGCCCACAACGTCCGTCAGCTCCTGGCCTTTCTCGCGATCGGCCGCGAGCGCCCGCCCCTGATCATGGCGGTGGTGAAGGCCGACGGCTACGGCCACGGCGCGGTGCCGACGGCCCGCACCGCGCTGGCCGCCGGCGCCTCGTGGCTGGGGGTAAGCACCGTGCTGGAGGCGATGGAGCTGCGCGAGGCGGGACTTCACGCTCCCATCCTGGTGTTCAACCCCCCGCTGCCGGATGAGCTTGCCCTGTACCCGGCCTACCGCCTGACCGCTACCACCGTCGATCCCGCCACCGCGCGCCGGCTGGAAGGCGCCTGCCACGTCAAGGTGGACACGGGGTTCGGGCGCTTCGGCCTGAGCCCCGAGGAGGCCTTTTCGGTGCTGGACCAGGCCCCCGCCCAGGGCGTATACACGCATCTGGCCGCCTTCCATCCGCGTTTGCTGGCGCAGCGCTTCGCGCGCTTTCGCCGGCTGCTCGACCGCCTCCAGGCCGCGGGCAGGTGCCCGCCCCTGGCCCACGCCGCCTCGAGCGCCGCCCTGCTCGCAAACCCCGACACGCACCTCGACCTCGTGCGGGTGGGCAATCTCCTGTACGGGGTCATGCCCGAGGGAGGACCTTTTCCCAGCCTCGGGTTGCGGCAAGCCTGGCGGCTGCGGGCGCGCCTGGTGGCGGTGCGCGAGGTTCCCGCGGGGCAGCGCCTGGGCTACGCCGGCGAGCACCGTTTCCGCCGTCAGGCCAAGGTGGCGGTGGTCCCCGCCGGCTTCGCCGACGGCCTGGGCCTGGAGCCGCTGGGCAGGCTCGGCCGCGCGCCGGTGCTGATCCGTCACCTCGCCCGCGTGGCGCTGGAAGCGCTGGGGGTAGCCTTGCCCCCGGCCAACGGGGCCGTGGAGCTGAGAGGAAAGGTGGTGAGGCGCGTGGGACGCCCCGGTCTTGCCCACACGGTGGTGGACGTGACCGGCTTTGCCGACCTCTTGCCCGGACAGGAGGTGGTCCTGCACGCTCGGCGCACCACCGTCAGCTCCCGCGTGCCCCGTCTTTACCGTGAGGCGGGGCGGGTGGTCGAGGTGCGCGGACTGCGGGGGGCAGGAGCCCGCCGCGGCGTGGCGAACCCTGTCGGCGGGGGGGTGAGCGCTTGTCGAGGCGAAGGCTTGGGGCCTGGGTGCTGGCCATCCTGATCCTCGTCTCGCTGGCGGCCGTGTGGTGGGCGGGCACCGACGGGCCGATCGGCGGGGTGGTGGCGCTGGTGCGGTTGGAGGGAACGCTCACCGCCGGCGGACCCGTGCGCGACTGGTCAAGCTCGGGGCCCGGCTCCGATCGCATCGTCTCAGAGCTCGTCCAGGCGGGCCGCGACCCGTCGGTGCGGGCGGTGGTCCTCCGTATCAACAGCCCCGGCGGCAGCGCCGCCGGCGCCCAGGAGATCGCCCTGGAACTGGGCCGCCTGCGCGAGGTCGGCAAGCCGGTGGTGGCCTCCATCGCCGATGTGGGGGCCTCCGGTGCCTACTGGGTGGCGTGCGGGAGCGACCTCGTGGTGGTCAACCCCGGCTCGCTCACCGGCAGCATCGGCGTGTACCTCGAGCTCACCCTGCTCGAGGAGCTGTATGAGAAGCTGGGAGTGGACTTCGAGGTCTTCAAGAGCGGCCCCCACAAGGACATGGGGACCGCCTTGCGCCCGCCCACCGACGCGGAGCGGGCCATCCTGCAGGCCATGGTCGACGACATCTTCGAGCAGTTCGTGGACACGGTGGCCGCGGGCCGCTCCCTCGACCGCGACCGGGTGCTGGAGCTTGCCGACGGTCGCCTTTTCACCGGCCGCCAGGCGGTGGACCTGGGCTTGGCCGACCGCACCGGCAACCTCCAGACCGCCATCGCCGAGGCCGCCGCGCTGGCCGGCCTGAAAAGCTACACCGTGCGCGAGCTCGGCCGCCGCCACCCCCTGGAGCGCCTGCTGGAGGAGCTCCAGTCCCTGGCCGGGTCGCTTCAGACGCTGGCCGGCGCCCTGCGCCCGATCCCGCCCGGGGGCCTGTTGCGATGAAGGGTCCCCTCGACCTCGTGGCCGGCGCCCTCGCCGACCCGGTGCCCACGCTGCGGCAGGCCGCCGAGGAGGCGCGCCTCCCGCTTCCGCTGGCGATAGCGGCGGCCGCGCTGGCGGTGGCCGGACTGGCCGCCATGCGCGGGCCGATCGGCCTGCTATGGATGGGCTTTGGCCTGGCCGGCCTTTTCTTCTTGGCGGCGGTGCTGCAGCTTACTGCCGACCTCTTGGGCGGAAGGGGAACGGGACGCGGCCTGCTGGCGGCGCTGGCCCTCGCCCAGACCCCGGCCCTGCTCACCGCTCCCGTCGCGGCGCTGGGACTTGTGCCTTCGCCGTCCTGGCTGGGCGCGGCCTTGCGGGCGGCGCTGGGGCTCTGGACGGTGGTGCTCGAGGTGCTTGCGGTGCGCGAGGCCCACCGCCTGAGCACCGGTCGCGCGCTGGCGGTGATGTTGCTTCCCGTGGTGGCGCTTTTGCTGCTCGCGTTGCTGGTGCTGGGGGCCGTCGTCTGGATGGGGCCGGGGGTCCCCGATCTATTCTTCTCCTCGAGGTGAGCCCATGTCAGGACCGCTCGCTTTGACCGATACCACGCTCCGCGACGGCCACCAGTCGCTTTTGGCCACGCGGATGCGCACCCGTGACATGCTGCCCATCGCCGAGAAGCTGGACGCGGTGGGCTTTCACTCCCTCGAGGTCTGGGGGGGAGCCACTTTTGACGTCTGCTTGCGGTTTTTGGGCGAGGACCCCTGGGAGAGGTTGCGTGCCATCCGCAAGGCCTTCCCGCGCACCCGCCTGCAGATGCTCCTGCGGGGGCAGAACCTGGTGGGCTACCGCCACTACCCCGACGACGTGGTGCGCGAGTTCGTCAAGCGCGCGGTGGGCAACGGCCTGGACATCATCCGGGTCTTCGACGCTCTGAACGACTGCCGCAACATGGCCTTGGCCATGCAGGTGGCCGCCGCGGAAGGCGCGCACGTCCAGGCCACCGTGTGTTACACCCTGAGCCCCATCCACGACCTCGACCATTTCGTGGCCTTGGCCCGGGAGCTTGCCGGCATGGGGGCCCACTCCATATGCATCAAGGACATGGCGGGGCTGATCACCCCGCAGGCCGCCTACGAGCTGGTGCTGCGGCTGAAGACGGAGCTTGCCCTGCCGGTGCAACTTCACTCCCATTACACCAGCGGCATGGCCTCCATGGCCTACCTCAAAGCGGCGGAAGCGGGCGTGGACGTCGTGGATGTGGCCATTTCCTCCCTGGCCATGTCTACTTCCCAGCCTCCGGCGGAATCGCTGGTGGCCGCCCTCCGGGGTACCGACCGCGACACCGGGCTTGACCTCGGATTGCTTGCGGAGATCGCCGAGTACTTCCGCAAGGTTCGCGCGGCCTACGCCGAGTACGACGTGGGCCAGCAGCTCGACACGGGCGTCTTGATTTACCAGATACCCGGAGGCATGATCTCCAACTTCCATAGCCAGCTTGCCGAGCAGAACGCGCTCGACCGCCTCCCGGAGGTGCTGGCCGAGGTCCCCCGGGTACGGGCGGACCTGGGCTATCCTCCCCTGGTCACCCCCTCCAGCCAGATCGTGGGGGCGCAGGCGGTGCTCAACGTGCTGGCCGGCGAGCGCTACCGCGTGGTCTCCTCGGAGACCCGGGCCTATCTCAAGGGCCTTTACGGCCGTCCGCCGGGCACCGTGAACCCGGAGGTGCGCCGCAAGGTCATCGGTGACGAACAACCCATCGCCGACCGCCCCGCCGATCACCTGGAGCCCGGGCTTGAAGAGGCCCACCGTCAGGCCGCTCCCTACATGGAGCAAGCGGAGGACGTACTCTCGGTGGCCTTGTTCCCGCAGGTGGCGACGAAGTTCCTTCAGGAGCGCATGGCGGCCCGCACCGGGGTGGACTGGAACCTTGCGGAGAAGGCCAAGGGGGTGTACCCTGCCTGAGATGCCGCATCTACCAGCTTGATGCTTTCACCGCGACGCCCTTCCTCGGCAATCCCGCTGCCGTGGTTCCCGAGGCCTCCGGGCTGACGGAAACCCAGATGCAGCTTATCGCGCGGGAGATGAACCTGTCGGAGACCGCCTTCGTCTTCCCCGACTCGGCGGCGGACTTTCACGTGCGCTTTTTCACCCCCACACAAGAGGTGGACCTGTGCGGGCATGCCACGGTCGCCACCTTCTGGCTGCTTGCCTCCCTGGAGCGGCTCGCTTCCGATCGCGAGCACTTCACGCAAAGGACCCGGGCGGGGCTGCTCGCGGTGACCGTGGAACGCCGGCAAGGGCTGCCGGTGCGGGTGATGATGGAGCAGGCCCCACCCCGGCTGCTGGGGACGGTGTGGGCTCCGCCCACCGTGACGGCCACCTTGCGGGAGCTGGCTACGCTGCTGGGCACGCAACCGGACATCCTGGCCGCAAGTTCCCTCCCTCTGCAGGTGATCTCCACCGGGGTGCCCGACCTCCTGGTGCCCTTGCCCTCGCGTGAGGTTCTGGATGCTTTGCGCCCGGACCATAAGGGTCTTGCCGCCTGGTGCCGGGCCCGCGGCGTGCTCGGCGTGCACGCCTTCTGCCTTGGCGGGACCGGACCGGTCCTCGTGCACGCCCGCAACTTCGCCCCCGCCGCCGGCATCCCTGAGGAGTCGGCTACCGGCACCGCCAGCGGCGCCCTCGGGGCCTACCTCTGGTGGAGCCGCGTGGTCCCGCTTCCCCCTGCCGGCCCCGACGGGACGGCAGTCCTGTCGTTCCTGGCCGAGCAGGGGCATATTATGGGGCGGAAAGGCGAGATCCATGTGGAGGTCACCGCCTCCCGCGATGCGGTCTGGCGCGTCCGCGTGGGAGGCCGGGCCGTCGAGGTGCTGGCCGGTGAGATCTTCCTCTGAAAACGCCCGGACGGCAGGATCTTCCGTCTCGACGTCGAAGAGCAGGGCCCGAGAGAGGTTATTGACGATTCTGGCAGGCAGTGGTACAATGAGGGCCGAGGCTCCCGACAGAGGAGCCACCCCACCAAAATGGCAGCAACTCCCGTAGCTTATGGAAGGGGAACCGGCAGGAACCACGGCAGCCGCTGGCGAAGCTTCCAATCCGAAAACTGGCTGCACCATAGAGATATAGCCGGTGCCAGTTTTCCGGGGCGCGAGCCCCGGACGAAGCAGTGTCCAAGGAGGTGAGGGCTCCACTCAACCAACCTGCGTTTTGCCATTGGCAGTTCCCTGCCCGACTGAAGGGGAAAACCCAAGCGACCAAAGGAGGATTTGTGGATGCGCAGTTTGCGTAAGACCCTCGTGGCGGCCCTGGTCGTCGCGATGGTCGTCGGCCTCGCGGGTTCGGCAGCCGCTCAGGTCACCATCGCCGGCAAGCCGTTCACCGATGCCGTAGGGCACGCGTATGAGAAGGAACTCACCATGATGCGCGCCCTGGGCATCATGCTCGGCGACACCGGCACCACCCTGGTGCGGCCCGATGCGCCGATCACCCGCGCGGAGATGGCGATCGTGATCGTCCGCATGCTGGGGCGTGACGCGCTGGCCAACGCGCTGGCGAGCTACCAGCCGACCTTCACCGACGCCGTCCCCACCTGGGCCTGGGGCCATGTCAACGTGGCCGTCAACATGGGCATCATCAAGGGTTACGGCGATGGGACCTTCGGCGCCAACAACAACGTCACTCATGCCGAGTCCCTGGCGATGCTGATCCGGGCCACCGGGCATGAGCCCGGCGTCGTGGGCGTGTGGCCGATCAACTACATGATGACCGGGTACGAGCTCGGCATCATCGGCAAGGTAGAGGCGTTCGCCAACCTGCCGGCGACCCGTGGTGAGATCGCCCACTTCGTCCACAACACCCTGTTCATCAAGCAGGGCAAGGTTCAGTCTGGCATCTACAACCCCGAGGCCGAGGAATCCATCCTCAAGAAGGCCGGCAGGTTGTGGACCGGGAAGGTCGCCGCCTATGACCTGACCGCCAAGAGCATCACCATCGGTACCGAGGCCGCAGGCCTGGCCGACAGCGTCTACCTGTGGACCTACACCGCGTTCCCGCAGCTGCTCAACGCCCAGGTGCGCGCGGTGGCCAACACGGCCAAGAAGGTCGTGTTCATCGAGCCCTTCGTGACCGCCAACATCGTGACCGGCCTGTTCTCGAAGATCGAGGGCGGCAAGATCTTCCTCAAGGGCGTCACGGACGGCTACACGCTG
>DYFO01000068.1 GCA_020725145.1 Symbiobacterium thermophilum | reverse complement strand
TGGCCTTCGAACCGCGCTGTGCCTCTCCCGTCGGATAGAGCATGGAGATGGGCAGTCGCGTGGCGACGGGGGCGATCACCCGCGCCACGCGGTCGACCCCCTGCAGCGTCCACAGCTTAAAGGGCAGTTCAAGCACGAACATGAGGTCGCCGAAGAGGACCTTGGCCCCCACCTCCACGAAAGCCTCGGCCGAAGCGTAACGGGCCACCGCCGAAGTCACCAGCACCCTGCGGTCCCGGACGGGGATGCCGTACACCGGTTCAAGGTCGAAGATCACCTTCCGCTCCAGCGTGTTCTTGACCCCTCCGCCGTCCACGATGGGGGTGAGCCGGGGTACGGCGGCGATGCGCATGGCGTCCCGCAGCATCCAGGTGCGCTTGCCCGACCGGATGGAGAAATCGATGCCTCCCATGCCGAAGGCGTCCACCTTGCCGTCAAGCTCCCGCAGGAGCGCGATCGCCTTGCCGATGTCGCCGTCGGTTCCCACGCGCTCGACGGCGAACCGCTCACCCAGCAGCTCGACCTCCACTTTCTTGTCACGCGTGGAGGAACCCAGGCTGATGCTGACGATACGCCTCAAGGCGAGCTTCCCCCCTTGGAGTCGCTTCTCTGTGCACGATTCTGTGCAAAGTGGGCCGATCCCTTTCGCCGCCGGGGGCAAACCGTGGGAAGGATATGGACGGGCACCCGTTGAACTGCGATCCCCGCCAGGATCAGCACGGCGCCGGGCGCCGGGCTTTTTAGTGAACGCAGAGCAGGTGACGCTACATGGATGACGTCGACCGTCTCCGCCGGGCCTTGGAAAGCTGGGAGCGCGGGGAACTCGACAAAGCCCTGGCACGGGCGGCTGAGAGCCGCGCGGAGTTCCGCACCGCTTCCGGCCTGCCCTTGCAGCGGCTGTATACCCCGCTCGACCTGCCGGGATTCGACTACCTCGAGGAGCTCGGGTTCCCCGGCCAGTTCCCCTTCACCCGCGGGGTCCATCCCACGATGTACCGGGGTAGACCCTGGACCATGCGCCAGTACGCCGGTTTCGGCACCGCCGAGGAGACCAACCGCCGCTTCCGCTACCTGCTGGACCAGGGGCAGACCGGCCTTAGCGTCGCTTTCGACCTGCCCACGCAGGTGGGTTACGACTCCGACCACCCCATGGCGGAGGGCGAGGTCGGGCGGGTCGGGGTGGCGATCGACTGCCTTGACGACATGGCGGTGCTGTTCGACGGCATCCCCCTGGATCGCGTCAGCACCTCGATGACCATCAACGCCCCCGCGATCGTGCTACTGGCCATGTACGTGGCGGTGGCCGAGAGCCAGGGGGTTGAAGCTGCCGGGCTTTCGGGCACCGTGCAGAACGACATCCTCAAGGAGTATGTGGCGCGCGGCACCTACATCTTCCCCCCCAGACCTTCCATGCGCCTGGTGACCGACATCTTCCGTCACTGCTCGGTCCACTTGCCGGAGTGGAACACCATCTCCATCTCCGGTTACCACATCAGAGAGGCGGGGGCCACCGCGGTACAAGAGGTGGCCTTCACCCTGGCCAACGGTATCGCCTACGTCGAGGCGGCCCGCGAGGCGGGACTGGACGTGGACGTCTTTGCCCCGCGGCTGTCTTTCTTCTTCGCGGCTCACTCCGACTTCTTCGAGGAGGTGGCCAAGTTCCGGGCCGCCCGGCGGCTGTGGGCCGGTATCATGCGGGATCGCTTCGGGGCCTCGAAGCCGCGCTCGTGGATGCTGCGCTTCCACACCCAGACGTCGGGATCGACGCTGACCGCCCAGCAGCCCGACAACAACGTGGTGCGGGTCGCCCTGCAGGCACTGGCCGCCGTGCTGGGCGGAACGCAGTCGCTGCATACCAACTCCCGGGACGAGGCCCTGGCCTTGCCCAGTGAGGAGTCGGTCCGCATCGCCTTACGCACCCAGCAGATCATCGCCCTCGAGAGCGGGGTGGTCGGCTCCGCAGACCCGCTGGGCGGCTCCTACCTGGTAGAGAAGCTCACCCGCGACATCGTCGCGGAGGCACTTGCCTACATCGAGCGCATCGACGCCCTGGGAGGTGCGGTGGCGGCCATTGAACGGGGATACCTGCAGGACGAGATCCACCGCAGCGCCTACCGGGCGCAACGCGAGCTGGAAGAGGGCAGCCGCAAGGTTGTCGGCGTCAACTGCTACCACACCGGGGAGGACGAGGCGACCGCCGGTATGGAGCTTCTGCGCGTCGACCCGGAGGTAGAGCGCCGGCAGTGCGAGCGCCTGGCCGCCCTGCGCCGCAACCGCGATGCGGGAGCGGTTGCCCGGGCGATCGCCAACCTCGAGCGCGCGGCTCGCGATCCGGCTGCCGGTCTTTTCGTGCCGGTGCTGGAAGCGGTGCGTGTGCGGGCGACGCTGGGGGAGATCTGCGGGGTGTTGCGTGAGGTGTTCGGGGAGTACGAGGCGTCGACCGGCATGCGGGGAGGTGGCTGAGGTGGACGGCGGGCGGCCGATCCGGGTGCTGATCGCCAAGCCGGGTTTGGACGGCCACGACCGCGGAGCCCGGGTGGTGGCGAGGGCGCTGCGCGATGCCGGCATGGAGGTCATCTACAGCGGTCTGAGGCAGACGCCCGAACGCATCGCCCAGGCGGCGCTGCAGGAGGACGTGGACGTCGTGGGTCTGTCGAGTCTTTCCGGCGCCCACCGGCACCTCTTCCCCCGCGTGGTCCAGAGCCTGCGCGAGCGGGGGATGGATCACGTGCTGGTGGTGGCGGGCGGTATCATCCCGCGTGAGGACCAGGCCGCGTTGCGGGAGGCGGGCGTGGCGGCGGTGTTCACTCCCGGCACCCCGCTCGGCGACATCGTGGCATTCATCCGGGAGAACGCGAGGAGGAGGGAAGGCGGTGGGTGAGATCACGGCCATCGACCACATAGGGGTGGCGGTCAGGGACCTCGAGGCGGCGGCGGTCGCCTTCCGGGCGCTGGGGCTGGCAGGAGGGCAAGTCGAGGTGCTGGAGGCCCAGCAGGTGAGGCTGGCCTTCTTTCAGATAGGACAAAGCCGCCTGGAGCTGCTGGAGCCTTTGGCCGCCGACAGCCCGGTCGGCAGGTTCCTGGCCTCCCGGGGTGAAGGAGTGCATCACCTGGCCTTTCGCGTCGGCGACGTGGCACTCGCCCTGGAGCGGGCAGTGGCGGCCGGCTTGCAGCCGGTGGATCGCGTTCCCCGGGAAGGTGCCGGCGGTGCACGGGTCGCCTTCCTGCATCCCAAGGGACTGCACGGAGTGCTCGTCGAGTTCTGCGAGCGGGCGGAGGGAGACTGAGCGTGGAGGACGCATTGCGGGATCTGAACGTCAGGCTCGAGCGCGTGCGGGCGGGCGGCGGCGCCGACAAGGTAGAGAAGCAACACCGGGCGGGCAAGCTCACCGCGCGCGAACGGCTCGACCGTCTTTTTGACCCTGGAACCTTCGTGGAACTGGATGCTTTCGTGCGCCACCGCTGTACCGACTTCGGGATGGCCGACGTCGAAGCGCCGGGCGACGGGGTGGTTACGGGCTTCGGCCTGGTCGACGGGCGGAAGGTGATGGCCTTTGCCCAGGACTTCACGGTCATCGGGGGATCGCTGGGGCAGGCACACGCGGCCAAGATCTGCAAGGTAATGGACCTGGCCCTCAAGACGGGATGCCCGCTCGTGGGACTGAACGATTCCGCCGGCGCCCGCATTCAGGAAGGGGTCGATGCCCTCGACGGCTACGGGCAGATCTTCTTCCGCAACACGATGTGTTCGGGCGTTATCCCGCAGCTCGCGGTGATCATGGGTCCCTGCGCGGGAGGAGCGGTCTACTCCCCGGCGCTCACCGATTTCGTCTTCATGGTCGCCAACACGGCGCAGATGTTCATCACCGGTCCCCAGGTCATCAAGGCGGTGACCGGCGAGGAAGTAACCCTCGAGCAACTGGGAGGGGCGGCCACCCACAACCAGGTCAGCGGGGTGGCCCACTTCTACGCTACCGACGAGGACGGCTGCCTGGCCCAGGTCCGGCGCCTGCTGGGATTTTTGCCGGCCAACAACCTTGAGGATCCCCCGCTGCGGCACACGACCGATCCGGTCGACCGCATGGAAGAGGTGCTGCGCGAGGCGGTTCCCGCCGACCCCAACCGCCCGTACGACGTGCGGGAGGTCGTGCACGCGGTGGTGGACGGCGGCGAGTTCCTCGAGGTGCACGCGCATTGGGCACCGAACATGGTGGTGGGGTTTGGGTCGCTGGGCGGACGGCCGGTCGGTATCGTTGCCAACCAGGCTCGCGAGCTCGCAGGCTGCATCGACATCAACGCTTCGGACAAGGCGGCCCGTTTCGTACGCTTTTGCGACGCCTTCAACTTCCCGCTCGTCACCTTCGTGGACACCCCGGGCTACCTTCCGGGGACGGCGCAGGAATACGGCGGGATCATCCGCCACGGCGCCAAGCTGCTTTACGCCTACTCCGAGGCCACCGTGCCCAAGCTGCAGGTGATCCTGCGCAAGGCCTACGGCGGAGCCTACATCGCCATGAGTTCACGCTCTCTCGGCGCGGATCTGGCGCTGGGCTGGCCCACGGCGGAGATCGCGGTACTTGGCCCGGAGGGAGCCGCCAACATCATCTTCCGCGACGAGATCGCGGCGGCAGACGATCCCGTGGCCGTGCGCCGGGCCAGGGTAGAGGACTACCGTCGGCGCTTCGCCAATCCCTACGTGGCCGCGGGCCGGGGCTACCTGGACGCGGTGATCGACCCGGCCGCAACCCGTCCCGCACTCATCCGCGGGCTGGAGGCGCTGGGTTCGAAGCGCGAGTCGCGCCCGGCCAGAAAGCACGGCAACATCCCGATGTGACGGAGGCGGCCCATGCGCGGGGAGATTTGGCTGGGATTGGAGCTCGGGTTCATCGGAATGGGTGTCGTGCTGATCACCCTCCTGGCCCTGGCCTTGCTGATACGCCTTCTGCGCGGGCTGGGCGGGGCGGAAGGTGGTCCGGCGGAGGAGGAGGCGCCCAGGGTCTGGGAGACTCAGGTCTGGGACGGGGAAGCCCCGGATCCGGCCGCCGCTTCCGGGTTGCCCCCCGGGGAGGTGGTGGCCGCCATCGCCGGTGCGCTGGCGGTTTGCCTCGACGGGAGCGACCACCGGGCCCGCTTGCTTCAGGTGCGGGCCCTGGAACCGGCCGGAGGACCTTCGCCCTGGGCACTGGCCGGCCGGACCGAGCAGATGCGGTCGCGACAGCTTGAGCGTCGTTCGAGAGGAGGCACGGGAAGGTCTTGAAGCGATTTCGGGTAACCGTCAACGGCAAGATCTACGAGGTGCTGGTGGAAGAAGTGGGTGGGACGGTAGCGGCTCCCGTGGCTGCTCCGGCACCGGTGCTTGCCGCCCCGCCGGTGGCTACCCCGCCGCCGGCCCGACCGGCCGATCCGCCACGCACGCCTTCCCCTGCGCGCCCGGCGGCAAGGGAAGCCCCCGCCCCACCCGACATGGAAGCGGTGCGGGCCCCGCTGCCGGGGCTGGTAGTGGAGATCAAGGTCAAGCCCGGTGATCCCGTGCGGGCCGGCCAGGTGGTTGCGGTCCTGGAGGCCATGAAGATGGAGAACGAGATCGTGGCTCCCCGCGACGGCACGGTGGCAGAGGTCCGGACCACCAAGGGCGTCAACGTCAACCTCGGAGACATCCTGGTGCTCATCAAGTAGGGGGACGCAGCCTGTGTCCACGCTATCGGATTTGCTGGGATCAACCGCCTTCGCAAGCCTGACGCCCGGTCACCTGGCGATGGTGGCCATCGGCATCTTCCTGATCTACCTCGGCATCGCCCGCCGCTACGAGCCGCTTCTTCTGCTGCCCATCGGCTTTGGGATGGTGCTGGGAAACATCCCCGCCGCGGGGCTGATGGCGCCTCCGGCACCGGGGGCTCCCGGCGGGGTGCTCTGGTACCTTTTCCAGGGCGTGAAACTCGCCATCTACCCCCCCCTGATCTTCCTGGGGATCGGGGCGATGACCGACTTCAGGCCCTTGATCGCCAATCCGATGACCATGCTGCTGGGGGCGGCCGCCCAGTTCGGGATCTTCGGCGCCCTGGTGGGGGCAATGGTGCTGGGATTCGACCTACCTGAGGCCGCCGCCATCGGCATCATCGGCGGGGCGGACGGTCCCACGGCCATCTTCCTGACCACCAAGCTGGCTCCCCACCTGCTGGGCCCGGTGGCGGTCGCCGCCTACTCGTACATCGCGCTGGTCCCCATCATCCAGCCGCCGGTGATGCGACTGCTTACCAGCCCGCGGGAGCGGGCCATCGAGATGCGTCAGCTCAGGCCGGTCGGCAGGGCGGAGCGCATCGTCTTCCCGATAGCGGTTGGCCTGGTAGTGGGGCTCGTGCTTCCCAGCGCGCTTCCCCTGGTGGGTATGCTCATGCTGGGCAACCTGCTTCGCGAAGCCGGGGTGGTGGAGCGGCTCAGCCGCACCTTGCAGAACCAGTTCATCGATGTGGTGACCATCTTCCTGGCACTGACCATCGGCGCCAGCGCCTCGGCCGAGACCTTCTTCACCTGGCAGTTTCTCGGCATCCTGCTCATGGGGTTGCTGGCATTCATCCTCAGCACCGCCGCCGGCGTACTGGGTGGCAAGCTGATGTGCCGTCTGACCGGCGGACGCATAAACCCGCTGATCGGTGCGGCTGGGGTCTCGGCGGTCCCCGCGGCCGCCCGCGTCGCCCAGAAGCTTGGAGTCGAGGCCAACCCCCGCAACTTCCTGCTGATGCACGCCATGGGACCCAATGTGGCGGGCGTCATCGGCTCCGCGGTGGCGGCCGGCCTGCTGTGGGCCCTCCTGCGCTAGCTCCGCATCGTGGCTGCCTGCGACCAACTACGGCCATGTGAGTTGTTGACGGGCATGATAGCGGAGGTTTGAAGCAGCTACCGAAAGTCTGGCAATTAAGCCCTCGGCCCGCCTGTACGGCGCGCGGGGCGGACGCAAGGTGCGCCGGGGCTTTCGAGAGCTGGTTGCAGATGCCGAAGCGGAAAAGGGCGGTAACCCGAACCTGAAGGTCTTTTACCGCAACG
>DYFO01000067.1 GCA_020725145.1 Symbiobacterium thermophilum | reverse complement strand
TGTTGTGCGGTCTGGGTACTATATAGACAAAGGGCCTTAGATAGACAGACGGGACGAAAGCGCAGTCCCGCGCCAGGGCCCGAACCCGAGAGGGGGAGTAGGAAGTGACACTGGGCGGGGTAAGGCAGGGTGGAGAAGGTGGGGAGGCACTGTCGCAAACCGAGAGACAGCTCTTTCTCAGGGTGTCCGGCGACCTCATGGACGGCGGCCCGGGAGGTAAGCATGGGATACCCCATGGAGCGCAGGTAGTGGTGGACACCGGCCAACCGGTAGAGAACGGAGCTGTTGCTTGTGTCTGGCTTAAGAGCTGGGAGAAAGCGGGGCTTCGACGTGTATACTACCACGAGGACCTGGTCCTGCTTCTCTGTGATAACCCCAAGTTCGGCCCGGAGGTGGCCCCTGCAAGCGAAGTGACCTTCGTGGGGCCGGTGGTTGAGGTCCGCATCCCCGTCGGCTCCACCGACTGAGGGCGGGCCGGGCTACATGGGGAGCGGGACGGAGCTGCCGGGTTGGGGCCGAACCAACCTGACAGCTCCTTCGTTCACCTGGGGGGTACCTAAACCTCATACCCCGCTTCCCGCAGGCGCTGAATCCACCGCTCGAGGGGCGACCGACGCAGTAATTCCATGGGCTCCGGGGGCAATCCCCGGGCCAGGCCGTGATTTGTGCCTAGAATCTGGGCGGCTCCTATGACAATCGCCTGCTCAACCCTCAAAGCCTCCGCAAACGCCACCGCGGCCCCCACCAGTCTCTTGACAGCCGGCCCATGATCCTGCCTGGCCTGTACCCGGACGTGCTGACGGGCGGCTTCCTCGAGGGCCTTCACCGCCGTCTCCTGGCGCTGGACGGCAAGCTCCAAGGCGGCCGCCTTGCGTTTGGCCTCAGCGAGTCCCGCCTCAGCCTTACCGAGCTCCAGCCTGGCCCGCTCCAGCACTTGCAGAGGGGCAGGATCAGGCTCCCGGTCCTCCTGAAAAGCCCGCGCCTCCGCCTCGAAGACGGCCCGTTCCGCCCGCCGAACCCTATCCTGAGCCTCCTGGAGCCTGGCTTCGGCCGGCGCCAGGGCACCTGCGAGCCGCTCCCGGAGGGCGACAAGATGGGCGTGGGCTTTACCATAAGGCTCATGGTCCGTCAGAGAGTAGGTCTTGGGCTTGACCGCCTCCTCCGACTGCTCTTGCTCGAGTCGCCGCTGAATCAGCTCGTCCGCAAACCGAAAGTCCGACCGCATGAACGCGTCCCTCCTACCGGCTGAATCGCCTCCAGAATCCTTCCGTGCCCGGCCGCACGTTGTGCCGGGTCCAGTCCAACCCCCGCAGGTGGGCCAGTTTCGCTGCCCGGAGGTGCTGATAGCAAAGGGGCTTCTCCTGCCACTCGCCGAACACCGGCGCGCCGTCGGTGCGCCTCTCCTCCGCACATTGCTGGCATTGCGGCTTATCGGTCATCCCTCACGCCTCCTCTCGCCACGCTCGCCTTCGGGTCTCTCGTCCGACAGTCGCCGCGCCATGGCCCGGGTCCGCTGAATCGCCTTCCCTCGCCGCAGGGCGCGCGCAAACTCCTCCGGCGTCAGAAAGAGCCGACAGCCCTTCGGCAGGGGCACCTCTATCAGGAGCGGCACGCGGTCGGGCATGTTGCACCTCGCCTTCGGGCGACGTCCCGTGACTGACACGTGACTGACGCGCCCTTGTTCGGGCCTTGTAGCTGGGCGGCAGCTCGACTTCCTAATAGTCGGTCAAGCGCTCCCGCCATCGCAGGCCTCCTTTTGCGTTGCGTGTTGCGTTGCACCGTTGCAGCACCCAGCAACAGTCCCCCGAAACGGCCGGGGCCTGAAGTCCGCCTGCACGGCCCCGCCGGCCACCCACCAGGTGCCTCCAGGACGGCTCCTCGAATCCCGGGGAAGGGGGAAGTGCCACCCTCCCATTCCGTGGCGCTTGGCGAGGCCCAGAAGGCCGTTTCCGGGCACCGCCCGTGGCTCCTGGAGGCAGGGGCCGCCCGCTCCCTTACCGCTAGGTTTTTGTAAGGTTGGTTGGTTGGGGTTGGTTGGTTGGTTGGCAACCGGGTCACCTTTTTCCCAGGGTTCGGTTCGTTCGGTTCGGTTCGTTCGGTTCGGTTCGTTCGGTTCGGTTCGCATGCGCACCAGGCGCTTGCCTCTCTTCAACGCCCGCACCCAGAGCTCCGGGTCCCGGCCCAGGAGCCGGCGGAACTCGTGGTCGGACAACACCAGGGTGGCGCCGCCAACCCGGAGGACGAGGAGCGGGGAGTCGTCGCGCAGTGTCTCAGGCATCGCTCAGCGGCCTCCCTCAACGTCTCTCGTATCGAACAGGACGCCGAGGGTACCGTCCACGTCCGGCACGACCCGGCCCCCGACCATCTTCTTGACCAGGTGACAGAACCGCACCTGGGTCTCGCTCTCACCGCGCAGGAGCTCCACCTCATCGAGCGTGTACGCCACCTCGCCGGCCGGGCAGGATGCGGCCAGGGCCTCGTGCTGGATGACCCAGATCCGCTCGCCGAGGACCCGGCTCTCGACGGCCAGCTGGCCGCGGGCAGCCGCTACGCGGGCGGCGAGGCCTTGGCCCGAGTTCCTGGAGCGGTCATCCCGGTTCGTGTTCATCTACGACCTCCTGGGCCACCTTTTCTGCGGGGGGAACCGCGCAGAATTGGCCATGACGCGGTTTTTCGCTCGGCCACCCCTTCTACGCAGGGGGAACCGCGCGAACCGAACTGCGCAGCGAACCGCGCACCCTTATAAGGGTGCTGCGCGGTTTCGCGGTTCGCGCGCACCCGTGTTCTTGCGCCTGCGCGGTTCCGGAATCCCCTTGAGGCATAAGCCCAGCTATAACCATCCTGCAAACTGCGAAGGGACCCTGGTTGCGCAGTTCGCGCGGTTGCGCGGTTAGAACGGGAGGTCATCGCTATCGTCCTCATCGCCTACACCCACTCCCGCGGCCGCACTCCAGAGTTGGGGGGCCCCCCGACCTGCCCCGGGCCGGCATTCAGCAAGGCCCTGAGTCCTCAGCTGAGCCAGATACCCCTGCGCAGTCCGTTGCCCGACCCCCAGGAGCTCGCCAAACGCCTTGCTCGTGACTTCCCCGGCCTGCCGGAGACAGCGCAGCGCTTCCTCCTCGGGCACCCGCCGGGCCCGCGGTTTCACCCGGCCGGTGACGGTAAACCGTAGGGTCTGCTCATCTAGGGCCAGCAGGAGCGGGCCAGGCTCGGCAGCCCACCGGAGTTCCGAATGGAGCAGGAAATCACCCGTCGCTCGTCGGCGCTCCAGAACCAGGGCCGCGTCAACCTCGCCGTGAAGCACGGAACTGCCCCGGGCCTCCTGGGCGGAACCCGTCTTCGAGTCGCGGCCGCCCTTCCGGGTGTGGTGAACGAGAAGGATCGCCGTCTCCGCCCGCTGGCGGACCTCCGCCAGGCAGGCCATCAGGGCAGCCATGTCGCGGGTGGAGTTTTCATCCTGGGAGTGGTGGCGGACCAGCGGATCAACGATCAGTAGGCCGATCTCGCGCTTTTTGCAGGCTTGCACCAGGGCCGCCCGGTCTTCGTCCTTGTCCAGCCGGAGGTTCCGCTTCTCCGGCCACCACAGGTGAAGCCGGTCCAACCCGCGCCGGTCGTTCCCCGCCATCTTGCCCAGCCGCTCCTTGAGGAGCTGGGGGCCACCCTCACCGGATAGGACAAGGACCGGACCCTGACGCGTGGCGAAGTCGAGGAACCGTTCGCCCCGGCAGACGGCCAAGGCCAGCCCCAGCGCCAAGATGGTTTTTCCCGATTTCGGGGCGCCCGCCAGGAGCCCCAGGCCTCCGCTGGGCAGGACGGAGCCGAGAACATCCTCCCGCGGGGGCAGATCTTCGGTGAGCAGGGCTTCCGCCGTCGTGGGGGCCAGTTCGGGGGCAGCTTCGTCGGCCCCTCCGGCCAGGAGTTCCCGGACCTCTGCCAGTTCGCGCCGCATGACCTGCCAGTCAACCGCTTCGGGCCGGTTCAGGGCCAGGGCGACCAGATGGACCAGGGGACTGCCTGGAACATGCTGAGCCAGGGCCCAGGCCGCCGGGAGCCAGTCTGCGAGGTCCCCGGGCGGGCCGCCCGCAATGGCCGCCTCAAGGACGTCGGCGAGCAAGAGGGGCTCCCGGTCCCTCAACCTGCTAGCCGACCGCTTCACGTCCTCAATCCGGAGCTCCAGGGGCGGGGCAACTGTCGCTGCAGCCATGGGTTGCCCTCTTACGCCGCCCGCGGCCCGCGGCGGTCGGGCTCGTCCGGCCATTCGCCCCGGGCGATTTGCTCCACCAGGCGCTCGAGGGCCGCGCGGGCGATGAAGTAACGCCCGCCGCACCGGACCGCTGGCAGTCGCCCTGCCTTGAGCCAGCCGTAGAGCCTGTTCCGGCCGACTTTTCCCCGGCCAAGCAGCCGGAGAACGTCACTGGGCGTCAACAGCAGGCCGTCCATGGGGCTCCTCCTCCCGCAACACGTCCGCGAACAGCTCATCACCCGGGATACCCAGCACGCGTCCTAAGCGAACGCGCCACGCCGGAAACGGCCAGACTTTGCCGCTCTCGAGCTTGCCGACGTCAGCGGGGTGCATCTTTGCCCTCCGGGCCAGCTCAGCTCGAGTCCAACCCCGCCGCTCCCGTTCCGCAATCAATCTCTGAGGCCGCCGCACTCTTTACCGCCCCCCAACCGCGGTGGGTTGACCTTGACCCCTGTTTACGGTACAATTTGGCCAGGGGGTGCTGCAAGTTGGCCAAAATGCCGGAGCCGGCACCCGAAGAGTGGGCGGTCGCCCACGAATTGGCACGTGCTGCCTGGGGCGACTTGGCTTCCGTGCGGCAGCTCCGCCGCCAGGAGGGGGTCACAATCCTGGCGAGGCGCTTCCTGGAAGCCCAGGCCGGAAAACTCGGCGCAGGCCAGGAGGACGGCGAAGACCCCGCCGTGGGAAGCAACCGCATGTTCTGGTCAAGGGCGCTGGTCCAGCGAGCGAGGCTGCTGGTCGGAGAGCTCCGGCGCGTCTTGCCGTCGCCGGAACAAGACCCCTGGCCCGGGCCCGCCTTCACGGTCGAAGCCGAAGAAGGACTCATCTCCGGCCGGTCGCCCCTGCTCCATCCGGAGGTTTGGTCGCTTTTCCAAGAGAACCAAGAACGCTACTGGGACCGCTCCGACCCTCCGTTCCCCTGTTGGGGCGAGGCGCGGTCCTGGCTGCTCCGGGAAGCCGGGCTTGAGGGGACTGCTGACGCGCCGCTGGTCATCGAAAGCGGAGTCCGCACCTTGCATCTCCCAGCATCCGGTGGCTCGAACAAGCTTGTCCCCGGCCGGCGGGTCGCGTGCACCAGCCCGGCCCTGCTTCAGGTGTGGGACCTCACCCAACGGCTTGTAGCCGGCACAGGCTGGGAGCAGGGACAGGCGCTGGCTCACCTCCTGTGCGGAGCGCTGCCCCTTATGGGAGGCGTTCGAGTGCGGCACGGGACGATTCCCAGGGCAGAGCTCATGATATATCCCGGACTCACCACAGAGCGCGATTTTGAATATGCGGTGAAGGCGCTTAGGCAAGCCTGCGCAAGAAAGGGAGGAAAGGGCGAAGCAGCCCTGACTGACGATGACATAGCCCTGCTGGAGGCAATGCGGGAGATGGGGCCGCCGCCGGACAAGATTGGCCCGGGCAGGCGCACGGGCAGCGTCGGTTACTGGCGGACAGTCGGCCAGCAGGTCGGCCGGTCCTGGAACGCCTGCCGGAAGCGTTGGGACCGGCTCAGAGAACGCTGGGACGGTGCGGAAGAGTACGTGGGGCGAGCCGACGCTGCCAGCGCTGGCGGGAGAACAACAGGAGGTGAACGCTGATGGCAAGGAAAGAGACCGGCAAACGCAAGCGGGCGCGGGCCCAGTGCAACGGTGAGGGGACGTGCTTCCAGCGGAAGCAGGACGGCCGGTGGGTCGCCGAGCTCACCGTCGGCTGGGACAGCGCCACCGGCCGGCGCAAGGTGCTCAGGTTCACGGCCGGGAGCCAGAAGGAGGCCTCCGACTGGCTGGCGGCCCGGCGGGCGGAGTTCAACCAGGGGCTGCTCGTCCAGCCGGACCGGCAGACGGTGGCCGAGTTCGCCCGGCGGTGGCTCGAGGACGTGGCGGGGCCACGGGTCAGGCCCACTACCCTGGCGACCTACCGCATGTTGCTCGGAACTTACGTCCTGCCGCACATCGGCGGCCTGCCGTTGCAGAAGGTCACGCCGATGGTGCTCCAGCGGTTCTACCGTGAGCTGGTGGGGGCGGGCAAGTCGCCCAGGACGGTCCAGCACGTCCACGGGGTCATGCGGAACATGCTCCAGCAGGCGGTGGAATGGCACCTGCTCCCCCGCAACCCGGCGACGGCCGCCAGACCCCCGCGCCGCGAGAGGAAGGAGCTGACCGTGCTCACGCCGGAGCAGATTCGTGCCTTTCTCCAGGCGGCCGCGGCGGACCGGCTCCATGCCTTCTACACCCTGGCGGTGACTTGCGGCCTGCGCCTGGGCGAGCTGCTGGGGCTCCGCTGGCAGTCGGTCAACCTGGAGGAGGGGACCCTGAGCGTCGAGCAGGCCCTGGTGAAGGTGGGCGGCAAGATGGAGATCACCACGCCGAAGTCGGCGGCGGGCCGGCGGACGATCGACCTGCCGGCGGTCGCGGTGGCGGCGCTCAGGCGGTGGCGCAAGGAGCAGGCGGCCGAGCGGCTCCAGCTCGGCGAGGCCTGGGCCCACCCCGAGATCGTCTTCACCACCCGGCTGGGGACGTACCTGTCGCCGTCCAACATCCGGCAGCGGTCGCTCCGGGAGCTCCTGGAGCGGGCCGGCTGCCCGCGGGTCCGGTTCCACGACCTCCGCCACTCGGCGGCGACGCTGATGCTCAGCCAGGGAGTCCAGCCCCGGGTTCTCCAGGACGTGCTCGGGCACACCGACATCCGGATGACGCTGGGGACCTACGGCCACGTGGTCCGGGAGCAGAAAAAAGAGGCCGCCCAGAAGGTTGACGCCTTCCTGGCGACCTCTCCCCCGAAGTAGGCCCGCCGCCGGCACTACCGCCCGGGCCGGGGATCGCCCCCCGGTCCGGGCTTCTGTTTGACCGCGCGACTGACGGAGGGACCTACTACTGACGCGTTACTGACAGCCGGCTCTATGGCGAGGGTTGAAACCCTGTTTAGCTGGTCGGAGTGGGCGGATTTGAACCGCCGACCTCCTGGTCCCGAACCAGGCGCTC